>JAYUKK010000340.1:0-1901 GCA_043764515.1 Microbacterium sp. | reverse complement strand
CCGAGAAGACGATGGAAGCGCTCGAAAAGCTCGTCGCGCCCACCTGCCAGGCGTATCGCAACGGCGTGCTCGTCGAGCTCGACTCTCGCACGCTCGTCGTCGGTGATGTTGTTCGCTTGACGGAGGGCGTCGCGGTGCCGGCCGACGTGCGCATCATCGAGGCTGTCGCGTTCGCGACAAACGAGTTCGCGCTGACGGGCGAAAGTGACCCGACGCGCAAGCACTCGCGAGCCATTGGTGAGATGGTGCCCGTGGCCGACCGGCACAACATGGCATACGCCGGCACGACAGTCGCCACGGGTCAGGCACTCGCAGTGGTCATCGCCATCGGCATGTCGACCGAGCTGGGTCGCATCGCCGAGCTCAGCCAATCGGCTGCACCCACGCCCAGCCCCCTGCAACGGGAAATGGCGCGAATCGCAAAGTACGTGACCTATGGCGTCTCGGTCCTCACGATCATCGTGCTCATCATCGCCCTGCAGTCAGCCCTGCCTCTGACCGTCGCGTTGCTCTTCGCCGTCGGCTTCGCCTGCGCGCTGATTCCGCAGGGCCTGCCGGCCGAGGTGAATACGGCGCTCGCCTCGGCCGCATCCGTGCTCGCCCGCAAGAACGTGCTCGTCAAGAAGCTGAGCGCCGTCGAGACGCTCGGGGCGACCCACGTCATTTGCACCGACAAGACCGGCACTCTCACCAAGAATGAGATGACCGTAACCGAAATCGTCGTCGCGGGCACGGCGTACACCGTGACCGGCATCGGCTACGAGCCCGTGGGCGCGGTCTCCCCCGCGCCTGCGACGTCGGGTGATGAGGCGCGACTGCGCGAGTTCGTCTCGGCCGGGGTGCTCGCCAGCAACGCCAAACTCGTGCCACCCTCGGGCGACATCACGACGTGGCGCATCTTCGGTGACCCGACCGAGGGCGCGCTTCTCGTAGCCGCGGTGAAGGTCGGTGCCGACCTCGAGGTGCTCGAGGCCGCGAGCCGCGAAGTCAACGAGTTGCCCTTCGACTCGACCCGCAAGGTCATGACCTCGATTCGCCGAAACGGCGATGGCGGCTTCGTGGCGTATTCGAAGGGCTCACCCGAGAGCATCCTCGAGCGCGCCACCCACATCAGCACCGCCACCGGACGTCGCGGCATCACGGCCGCCGATCGTGACGCCCTGCTGGCCGTGCACACGGAGAAAGCCGGGCGTGCCCTGCGCAACCTGCTCTACGCACAGCGCACCGTCACCGAGAAAGAAGCCACGAGCACTGACAACACCGTGATCGAACAGGGCCTCACCGTGCTCGGGATGGTGTCGATGATCGACCCCATTCGTTCGGCGGTTCCCGAAGCGATGGCCGCCGTGCTCGCCGCCGGGGTGAAGGTCAACATCATCACGGGCGACTTCTCACTCACCGCCATTTCGATCGCGCGGCAGGCGGGGCTGCGGGCCGACGAGACCGTGGTGGCCGCCACCGAAAGCACAGCGGCTCTCGCCATCCCCGATCACGGGTTGACCATCGTCACGGGCGCCGAGCTCGCCACCCTCACCGACGCCGAGGTGCTCGCGCACGCGCTGCGGGGCGGAACGGTGTTCAGCCGGGTTGCGCCGGAAGACAAAGTGCGCATCGTTGACCTCGTGAAAGCATCCGGCAATCTCGTCGCCGTGACGGGCGACGGCATCAACGACGCACCCGCCCTGCGGCACGCCAATATCGGCGTTGCCATGGGGGCCTCGGGCACTGATGTGGCGAAGCAAGCGGCCGAAGTCGTGCTGCTCGATGACAGCTTCGCCAGCTTGGTCGCCGCGGTGCGGCAGGGGCGCACGATCTACCAGAACATTCGCAAGGGCGTGCTCAGTTGCCTCACCTCGAACATCGCCGAGCTCGTCGTCAACTCGGTCAGCCTCGCCCTCGCC
>JAYUKK010000339.1:0-6367 GCA_043764515.1 Microbacterium sp. | reverse complement strand
TGATGTTGTCCATGCCGGAATCAGTGGAAGCTTGGGCGTTCTCGACGATGGCCCAGAAGGTAAGCTCATCGATCAGGTCGGCTACAGAACAGAAGGTTGGGAGTTCGAGTCTCTCCGGGCGCGCCACATCTACACGGTCAGCTCCAGGCCCGCGCGAGCGGGCCCAGCGACGAATCGCGGGGCGTAGGCGGGTCGAGGAGCGCAGCATGGGGTCCACTCGCGAAGCCGTGATTCACATTGGCACGCACAAGACGGGCACGACGTCGTTCCAGAGGGCACTGTGGCAATCGCGCGATGAGTTGGCTGCAGCGGGCGTCGCGCTCGTCGCCGACATCGCGTCGGGGCAGTGCCTCTCGTTGGCGAACGAAGCGGTGCGCCCCAGCCTCATCTTTCCCGCGCGCACACTCAACCCCGACCTCCTCCTGCCCGAGGCTCGCGTTGAGGCCAGACGATGGCTTCGCGAGCAGTTTGCCGGGCCGGCGCCCCTCGCTATCGCCTCGCATGAAGCCCTGAGCTTTGTGCGCACGCCGACCGAAGCGCGTCGGGTTCGCCGATTGCTTGGCGGTCGCCGCGCCCGCATCGTTGTCGTGCTCCGAGATCGTGATGATTACGTGCGCTCATGGGCCGAGCAGTTGCACAGCATGGGCTTCTCATCGACAAGCCGCTACGCGTCGTCCTTTATGAATGTCACCCCCGATTCGTGGTTGACCGACACCGACAGTCTCGTGCACAGTTATCGCGCCGCATTCGGTCGCAATTCGGTCGATGTGTTGCGCTATGCCGACATCGTCGCTCGCGGTTCGTCGACGCGGGCGTTGTGGGCACAGTGTGGCTTGCCCGAACCCGCCGATGCGGCGTTGCTGGACACGTGGAGCAACGTCACCGCTGACAACCCTGAACCACCGCCCGTCGTGCGGTGGGCGCAGCGGTTGTGGGAGTAGCGACTAGAGGTCGGAGTTTCGACGCAGCAGTCGAGTGATTCGCCAACTCGGTGACGCTCGCATGGCGTCGATGGTGGCGAGTGCATCCGCTACCGCTTCGGAGGTGTGACGCACGAGGTCATCGCGAACCTTGACCTCGGCATGAAGTCGGTCAATCTCGCGGTGTTGTTGGTCAACCTGCGTCTCGCGCTCGGCCACTTGTCGACGCATCTCCGTGAGTTCAGATTCGGCAGCGTGCTGTGCCGTCAACGCTCGTCGGGCGGTTGCGCGGACTTCGTTGACGACTGCCGTCAGTTCCGACAATCGAGCGTCGTCGGCTCCGGCAGAGGTGATGCGAATCTTCGCCGGATCAACGAGGCCCGCCCAGGCCACACGGGCAGCCTCTTCCTCAATGCGCGCGCCCACCACGGAGGACATCTGAGCCCACAGGTAGTCGAAGTCGAGCGCGAAGCGCGGGAAGTGCACGATGATCGGCTGAAGACCCGCTGCCGATACGACATCGAGCAAGTCCCACAGCCCTTTCCCCAGCGCCGTTGAGACTGCGTCGGCCGTTGTCTCGACGACTGCTCCGCCGGCGTGCACACCCCAGGTGTCCCACTGCCACTCATCGCCCTCGAGGTGAACCGCACGTTGCACGCGATCGCGAACCGCCCGGCTGATGGCGGCATCTTGGCGGCGACGAACAGGAATGATGAAGGCGTCGTACCCGCTCAGGACTTCTGCATCGAGCCGATCGAGGTACTCGAACGCCCACGGGTCTTTCTCAACCTCGAGATCTGGGCGGCTACCCAGTCGAGCTTCCAGCCCGGCGGCTGCATCGTCGTACCACGGCCCGTCGGGAGTTCGAAAACCCCAGGCGGCGAGCAACTGCACGAGGAGCGAGGTGCCAGAACGCCCTGGCCCCGCGATGGCGATTCTCATTCGCTTGTCCTTTCCGAGCATCAGATCCCGAAGCCATCGTAGTAAGGCGAGCAGTCGGGCTCGGGGGATTAGGCTCGGCGCACGTGGGACTTCTCGTCATCATCGCCGTTGTGGGCTTCGTCGCTCAGCTCATCGACGGCGCTATCGGCATGGCCTTCGGCATCACGTCGACGACCCTGCTGCTCGTGATCGGATACAGCCCCGCTGTCTCGTCGGCGGTTGTGCATCTGACCGAGATCGGAACCTCTATCGCGAGCGGCTCGTTTCACCTCCGCTATGGCAACGTCGACCGCGCGGCGCTGCTGAAAGTTGCTCTCCCTGGCGGCCTCGGAGCATTCATCGGCGCGATGCTGCTCTCATCGATCGACCTCTCCGCCGCATCGCCCTGGACGGCGGCTTTGCTGCTCGCGCTCGGCATTGTCATCTTGGTGCGCTTCAGCCGCACGGCCATCCTCGGACCTACTCGGCGCGCGCGGGCGCGGTGGCTGATGCCCCTGGGGTTCGCGGGTGGCTTCGTCGACGCGACAGGCGGAGGCGGCTGGGGCCCGATCGTTACAACGACCCTGACGGCCTCGAACGCTCTCTCACCGCGGACGGCCATCGGCACCGCGAACACAGCAGAGATCGTCGTGGCGTTCGCGGCGAGCGGAGGCTTTCTGCTGGGTATCGGCGCGGCGGGCATTCCATGGGATGCCGTGCTTGCCTTGCTCATCGGTGGCATCATCGCCGCTCCGATCGCCGCAAAGCTCGTGAGCATCGCGCCGCAGCGCATCCTGGGGCTCGTCACCGGTACCGTGATTGTCCTTCTCAATGTGCGGCAGCTCGCCGTCGCCATGTCGGCCCCGGTGCCTGTTGTGGCCATTGGGCTCGGGGTTGCCGGCCTCGTGTGCGCCGCGTTGCTCGTTGTGGGCATCCGTCGCCACCGCATCGAGCGGCGCGCCGCTGAGGCGTCAGCGAATGCGTCGGTTGGTGATGTGCTCGAGGATGAGCGCGACTGACTGATCGACGGGCGCCGTGCCGTCGAGGTGAAGTTCGGGGTGCTCCGGTACTTCGTAGTCTTGGCCGACACCCGTCATTTGTGATCCGCCCGCCGATCGAGCGCGAGCGTAGAGTCCCTTCGGGTCGCGCTGTTCACACACCGCGAGGGGGGTGTCGACGAACACTTCCATGAAGTCGTCGGCGGCAAAGCGTTCGCGCGCCAACGCGCGATCGGCGCGGAAGGGCGACACGAGCGAAACGAGCACGACAAGGCCCGCGTCGAGCATGAGCTCAGCAACTCGGGCGACACGACGAACGTTTTCACGGCGGTCGTCTGGGGTGAAGCCGAGGTCTTCGCTCAGGGTCGAGCGAACCGTGTCGCCGTCCAGAGTGAAGCTACGCACGCCCTGCTCGAACAGGCGTTTCTCCACCTCATCGGCGACCGTGCTCTTTCCGCTGCCGGGCAGCCCGGTCAGCCACACCACGAGGCCCCGCAGACCGTTGAACTGCTCGCGGCGGGCACGGTCGACGGCGAAAGCGTGGCGCGTGACTTCACTCTCACGGTCGACGGGCGCCACGACCATGGCAGCGGCCACCGTGCGTGCTGTCGCACGGTCGACGAGCACGAGGCCGCCGGTGTGGCGCGAGTCGCCATACGCATCGAGCAACAGCGGGCGGTCGAGCACGATCTCGACGCGACCCAGGTCGTTCATCGAGAGCACGCGACCACCCAGCTCGTCACCCGAATCGAGATCGACGACCGAGCGGACGAAGTCGACTCTCGCCGGAGTTTCGCTTGCGCCAGTGCGCAACAGGTACCCGCGCCCGAGCTCGAGCGGGAGCGCGTCGAGCCACACCATGTCGGCAAGCCACACTCGCTGTGGCTTGGCCGGGTCGGTCGCACCAATGAGGAGGTCACCGCGGCCCAGATCGATGTCGCGGTCAAGCCGAACGGTGATGGACTGCCCAGCGACGGCCGCGACGGGCTTGTCACCGAGCCGTACCTCGACGACCTCAGCGGTCGTGCCCGTGCGGGCGACGCGAACGGCGTCGCTCTCGGCGATCGAACCGCGGGCGATCCGACCGGCGTACCAGCGCCGCCCGTTCTCGCGCACGACGGTTTGCACCGCGAGCCGGAGCGGCCCTGAGCGAGGCGGCTCGGAGGTCATGCTGGGGGTGGCCAGGGCATCCACGAGCGTTATTCCCGCGTACCACGGGGTGAGCGCAGACGCGTGCGTGACGTTGTCTCCGCGGCGTCCGCTCGTCGGAATCCACTGCACCGAGGCAAAGCGGTGGGTGCCCAAACGCGGACCCGCTTCGCGCTGCAGCTCGGCCATTCGTGCCTCAGGGTCAGCGAGTGCGTCAATTTTGGTGACCGCCACAATCACGCGGTCAACCCCCATGAGCGCGCAGATTGCCGCGTGACGATACGACTGGCGACGGATGCCCCGCTCGCCATCGATCACGAGCACTGCGACATCGGCAAGCGATGCCGCAACGGCCATGTTGCGGGTGTACTGCTCGTGCCCCGGACTGTCTGCCATGAGCACGCGGCGGCCGTCCGGCAGACGGAGCTGGCGGTGGGCGACGTCGATCGTGATTCCTTGCGCCCGCTCCGATGCCAGACCGTCGGTCAGCAGCGCGTAGTCGACGGTGCCGTCGGTCGTCACTGACTCGAGTTCGTCCAGCGGCACGCTCGCCGTTTCCACGAGCAGGCGGCCGAGAAGAGTCGACTTGCCATCGTCGACGGCTCCGCACATGACGGCGCGCAGCAGGGCAGGAGCATCGGCCACTAGAAGTACCCCTCGACCTTCTTGGCTTCCATCGATGACGACCCCGAACCGTCGATCAGGCGGCCTGCGCGCTCAGACCGCCGGTTTGATTCGAGTTCAGCGACGATATCGGCGACGGTCGCGGCTTCTGACTGGTCACCGGCGGTCAGGGGGTAGCACCCAAGGGTGCGGAATCGAATGCGTCGCGCCACGACCTCGCCCGCCTCAACGGGATATCGATCGTCGTCGATGACGATGAGCTGACCCGATCGTTCGACGGTCGGTCGCTCGGCGGTGAAGTAGAGCGGCACGACCTCGAGCTCTTCACGCAGGATGTAGCGCCACACGTCAAGCTCGGTCCAGTTTGAGAGGGGAAAAGCGCGCATGGTCTGGCCGGGAGTGAGCGAAGCGTTGACGGTCGTCCAGAATTCGGGACGCTGCGCCGCGGGATCCCACACGTGTCCACTTTCGCGCACGGAAAACATGCGCTCTTTCGCTCGTGAGCGCTCTTCGTCGCGACGAGCGCCACCCAGTGCAATGTCGAAGCCGCCCTCATCGAGCCCGCGCCGCAGGGCGACGGTCTTCATGAGTCGTGTGTACTCGTCAGCGCCCTCGCGAAACGGGGTCACTCCGTCGGCGACGGCGTCGTGATTGGTCACGACCCGCAGGTCGAGCCCGAGTTCAGAAGCCCGGCGATCGCGAAACGCGATCATCTCGCGAAACTTGAAGGTCGTATCGATGTGCATGACCGGAAACGGGATGCTCGCCGGCGCGAATGCCTTCGCAGCGAGGTGGAGCAACACGGTCGAGTCCTTACCGATGCTGTACAGCAAAACCGGACGTTCGAACGCCCCGGCTGCTTCGCGAATTGCCCAGATTGCTTCGGATTCGAGAGCGTCGAGAACGCGGTTTGATTCCGCTGAACGGGCCTCGCGTGTGGACACATAGCCAGCCTACGGGGGCGTAACCTGGGTCAGTGAATCCCGCACTCCGCCTCTCTGACGAGGTCGCCTCCGCTCTTGCTGCCGGCCGCCCCGTCGTCGCTCTCGAGTCCACGATCATCAGCCACGGCTTGCCGCGCCCGCGCAACCACGCGGCCGCCATCGAGTTCGAGAGCATCCTGCGCGATGCCGGTGTCACCCCGGCGACGATCGCCGTGCTCGACGGTGTTCCGCAGATCGGCCTCGACGCCGAGGGCGTGCGCCGAATTGCCGATGAGGATCTCGCGAAAGCCAGCGTGCGTGACCTGCCGATTATCTCGGCTCGTGGCGCGAGCGGCGCCACTACCGTGGCGGCAACCGCTCACCTCGCGGCGATGGCCGGAATCCGTGTCTTCGCGACGGGTGGACTCGGCGGCGTGCATCGCGGCGCGAGCGACACCTTCGACGAGTCGGCCGACCTGTCGACTCTTGCCGTGACTCCGATCACGGTTGTTTCGGCGGGTGTGAAGAGCGTGCTCGACATCGCGGCGACCCTCGAGCGGCTCGAGACGCTCTCCGTGCCGGTTATCGGGCTCGGCACCACGGTGTTTCCGAGCTTCTGGCTGCGCGAGAGCGCCTACACGCTCGATTGGGCCGTCGACAGCCCTGAGCAGGTCGCCGACGTCATGGCCGCGCACGATGCGCTCGGCCACACGCAGGGCATCGTTGTGGCCAACCCGATTCCCGCCGATCAGGCCTGGGATCGCGACGAACACGACCGCGTGCTCGCCACCGCGTTCGCCGAGGCGGCCGCACAGGGCATCCGCGGCAAAGC
>JAYUKK010000338.1:0-6393 GCA_043764515.1 Microbacterium sp. | reverse complement strand
TCTCGTGATCCACGCGCACCCCTGGGTGGGCCAGCGCGAGGCCGCGCAGCGCGTCGGCAACCACGGTCTCGGGGGCGGAGATGAGCTTCTTCATCGCGGGGTCAGTCTAGGCCGCGCACTACGGCAACGGCCCCGCTCCCTCGAGGGGAGCGGGGCCGTTGGCGGCACTGCGAAAAGGCGCAGCGGCGGATGCTGCCTAGAGCGCCGCGATGATCTCGCGCATGAGGGCGGCCGTCTCGCTCGGCGTCTTGCCGACCTTGACTCCTGCGGCCTCGAGGGCCTCCTTCTTCGCCTGGGCGGTGCCCGCGGAGCCGCTGACGATGGCACCGGCGTGGCCCATCGTCTTGCCCTCGGGAGCGGTGAAGCCCGCGACGTAGCCCACGACGGGCTTGGTCACGTTGGCCTTGATGAAGTCGGCCGCGCGCTCTTCAGCGTCGCCACCGATCTCGCCGATCATGACAATCGCCTTCGTCTCGGGGTCGGCCTCGAAGGCCGCGAGAGCGTCGATGTGCGTCGTGCCGATGATGGGGTCGCCGCCGATGCCGATCGCGGTCGAGAAGCCCAAATCGCGCAGCTCGAACATCATCTGGTAGGTGAGCGTGCCCGACTTCGACACGAGGCCGATGGGGCCCTTGCCCGTGATATTGGCGGGCGTGATGCCCACGAGCGACTCGCCCGGCGTGATGATGCCGGGGCAGTTGGGGCCGATGATGCGCGTCGTGTTGCCCGTCGCCTGAGCGTGCGCCCAGATCTCAGCCGAGTCGAGCACGGGGATGCCCTCGGTGATGATGACGAGCAGACCGATGCGAGCGTCGATGGCCTCGAACGCGGCGTCTTTCGAGAACGCCGGCGGAACGAAAGCGATCGACACGTCAGCGCCGGTCGCGGCCATGGCCTCGGCCACGGTCGCGAACACGGGCAGCTCGATGGGCGAGCCGTCGGCCGCGATGTGCGAGACGGTCGTGCCGGCCTTGCGGGCGTTCACGCCACCGACAACCTGCGTGCCGGCCTTGAGCATGAGGGCGGTGTGCTTCGTGCCCTCACCGCCCGTGATGCCCTGCACGATGACCTTGGAGTCTTTGTTCAGAAAGATCGACATTGTTCGCGTTTCCCTTACTTCGCAGCGAGCGCGGCGGCCTTGTCGGCGCCGTCGTCCATGGTCGTGGCGAGCGTGACGAGCGGGTGTGCTGCCGCGGCGAGAATCGCGCGCCCTTCGTCGACCTGGTTACCGTCGAGGCGCACCACGAGCGGCTTGGTGGCCGCGTCGCCGAGCATCTCAAGGGCCGAGACGATGCCGTTGGCCACCGCGACGCACGAGGTGATGCCGCCGAACACGTTGACGAACACGCTCTTCACCTGCGGGTCGCCCAGAATCACGTCGAGGCCCGCGGCCATGACCTCAGCCGATGCTCCACCGCCAATGTCGAGGAAGTTGGCGGGCTTAACGCCGCCGTAGTTCTCACCGGCGTAGGCAACGACGTCGAGCGTCGACATCACGAGGCCGGCACCGTTGCCGATGACCCCCACTTCTCCGTCGAGCTTGACGTAGTTGAGGTCGTGCTGCTTGGCCTTCGCCTCGAGCGGGTCAGCAGCATCCGCGTCTTCCAAGGCCTCGTGGCCCGGCTGACGGAACCCGGCGTTCTCGTCGAGGCTCACCTTGCCGTCGAGTGCGACGATGTCGCCGGCACCCGTCAGCACGAGCGGGTTGACCTCGACGAGCGTGGCGTCTTCGGCGACGTAGACGCCGTAGAGCAACACGAACACGGGGGCGACCTTGTCGATGAGCTCAGCCGGGAACTTTGCCGCCACAGCGATTTCACGAGCCTTGTCGAGCGTGATGCCCACAGCCGGGTCAACCGCGACGCGCGCGAGTGCCTCGGGCCGCTCGTCGGCGAGCTGCTCAATTTCCATGCCGCCCTCGAAGCTGCACAGCGCAAGGTAGTTGCGGTTGGCGCGGTCGAGCAGCACTGAGAAGTAGTACTCCTCCTTGATGTCGGCGCCTTGCGCCACCATCACGCGCTTGACGACGTGACCCTTGATGTCGAGGCCGAGGATGTCGCGGGCCGCAGCCTCAGCGTCGTCGGCGGTCTTGGCGACCTTGACACCGCCAGCCTTGCCACGACCACCGGTTTTGACCTGTGCCTTGACGACCGTGACGCCCCCGATCGACTCGGCCGCAGCGCGAGCCTCCTCGGGGGTGTCGGCGATGATGCCCTGCAGCACGGGAACACCGTGCTTCACGAAGAGGTCTCGGGCCTGATACTCGAAAAGATCCACGCTGCTTGTCCCATCCGCGTGCGAAAAGAGGAAGAAAAGAGTCGCGGTCGGTCTCGGTGCCGTGGCTTCTCTCGACAGAGATATTTCTCGATATCGAGACACATCGCAGTGTCTACTGTACCGGGGCGCGGTGGGGCACCCTGACCTCTCGAAGCGGTTAGCTCGCGTCGTCGCGGCGCACGATCAACATGGTGACGTCATCGCTGCTCGTGCCGCGGGCGCGGGCACGAATCGCCTCGATGATTTCCGACGGATCCGTGGCCAGGAGCGCAAGGCCCACCAAGTTGTCGAGCGAGTGCAACGTGCCGTCGTACAGATCGAGCACGCCATCGCTCACGACGATGAGCGTGTCCCCCGGTGCAAGAGTGGCCTTTCGAAGCGGCCACTCGGTATCGGGGTCAACGCCGAGCGGCGGGGCGTTCGACCGCAGCCGCTCAGAGCTGCCATCGGCACGCGCGATGATCGACAGGCCGTGGCCCGCATCCACATAGCTCAGGTCACCGGAGTCCATGTCGAGTCTGGCGTGAAACGCGGTGACGAATACGCCCGCGTTATTGAGGTCGATCGTGAGGGCTGCTGATGCCGCATCGATCGCGCCCGCGACGTCAGAGAAGCGGGCGGCCGATCGCAGCACCGCGCGCACCGTCGCCGCAATGATCGATGCGCCGATGCCCTTACCCATGGCGTCGGCGAGCGTCAGCGCGGCGCCCTCACCCACGGGGTACCAGTCGTAGAAGTCGCCGCCGACCGCGCGCGCGGGAATGCACACCCCGTCGATCTGCCACCCCGGCATGCTCATCAGCTGCTGAGGCAGCAAACCTTGCTGCACTTCGGATGCCCGACTGAGCTCTTGGCTCACGGTCAACTCTTGCTGCACCCAGCCGGCGAGGTCGCGCAGCATTTCCGTCTCGCGCGCCGAAAAGTGTCGCGGCGTCGAGTCGTAGACGCAGAACGCCCCAATGCGTTCACCGCCGGGGGCGTATAGCGGGAAGCCCGCGTAGAAGGCCAGCAGGCCCGGCACGACTTTGGGGGAATATCGAGGGTCAGTCGTCATGTCCGTGATGACGAATGGATTGTCGCCCTTAATCGTGACGGTGCACATCGACGCCTCGCGCGTCATTTCCACGGGGCCGGCACCCGACACCGACTTCGCCCACTGCCGGTCGCCGTCGATCAAGTTCACGGCCGCCGTCTCGACGCCGAACAGCTGTCGGGCGAGTCGCGTCACGCGATCGAACCGCTCTTCGGGCGCGGTGTCGAGAATGCCCATGTCGTCAAGCGCACGCTGCCGCGCCATCTCGTCGATGACGCCCGAGATCGAGATCGACGGCATGGCTTTGCGCCCTTGCGTCGACGAGGGCGATCGGCGCGCGCGCACCACGGTCCAGTAGTTCACGCCATCGACCCGCCGATGCTCAACACTGTCGTTGAGGGCCTGCATGATCGGGAGCCCCCGCCCGCGCTCCGCAAGCTGATCGGGCATGCTTCGGTCACTCAAATCAACGTGGTCGACGGATCCGTCATCGGTCGCGGTCGCTTCGATGCGGTCGTCGTAGATCATCACGGAAAGGGTAAAGCGAATGGCCTGACCGTGGTTCGCGTGCTCGATCAGGTTGGCCGTGAGCTCAACGATCGACAGCTCGGCAGCCATGCGGTCGACCGGGTGAAGGTGGGGGGTCTGCACCCAAATCGTGGCAAGCAGATCTTGAACGGTGTCAACAGTGTCGGGCGGGCTGCTCAGGCGCAGCGTGCGCGACACAACATCAGGCATGGGGGTAGGCGTCGCCGACTGTGTCGAAGCTCTTCAATACCGAACCCATATTGGTGAGTTCGAGCACCAGTTGGGCCTGTTCGGCGGGGCGGACGAGCCGCAGATCGCCGCCGGATGCTCGCACGGCCTTGAGCCCCGCAACAAGCGCGCCCAGCCCCGACGAGTCGAGAAACACGACTTGCGAGAGGTCAACCGCCACGTTGGAGTGGTTCGAGTCGATGGCTGACTCGATGACCTCGCGCATGCGCGCCGCCGTCACCATGTTGAGACGACCGCCGACCGTGACCTCGGCTACCCCGAAGGGATGATGCACCACTGTGATCTCCATTGGACACCCTTCGAGTTGTCGGTCACTTTATTATGGTGGTCGAGGGCCGTTACAGCTTTTCTATCGGACTGATCTTGATCAAGAGGCGCTTGCGCCCGGCCGTCTCGAACTGCACTTCGGCGATGCTCTTGGGGCCAACGCCCGTCACGGCACTCACCGTGCCATCGCCGAAGTCGACGTGACGAATGCGGTCGCCGACAGCGAGCGACAAGTCGCCGTTGTCGCGCACGGTTGCGGTGACGCGGTTCGCCCACTCGGTCTTCGGCTTACCCGCGGGCGGCAAAGACGCCGAGTAGCGGAACCCGTCGCGCGCCGAGCCGAGACTGCGCGTGCTCGAGCGCATCCCCATACCGGGTGAATCGCGCCAGTCGATGAGCTCGGTCGGTATCTCTTGCAGGTACCGGCTCGGGCTCGCCACGACCGTGTCGCCAAACGTCGAGCGCGTCATCGCGAGGCTCAGGTGCAGAACCTTTCGGGCGCGCGTGATGCCCACGTAGAACAGTCGTCGCTCTTCGGCAGGGCCACCCGGCTCGGCCGCGCTCATCTGGTGCGGCAACAGGTTCTCTTCGACTCCGGTGATGAAGACGGCGTCGTACTCGAGCCCCTTCGCCGTGTGCAGCGTCATGAGCGAGACGGTTCCGCTCGAGTCGTCGAGGTCGTCGGCCGCCGCCACGAGCGCCACTTCGGTGAGGAAGTCGATGAGGCGACCCTCGGGGTTGTTCTTCTGAAAGTCGCGCGTCACAGCGACGAGCTCTTCGACGTTCTCGGCACGTGCTTCGTCTTGGGGGTCGCGGCTCGCCCGCAAGGCGCTGAGGTAGCCGGTGGCCTCGATGATGCCCGTCAGTAGATCGGGCACAAGGGCCGTGTCGATCGAGTCGGATGCCCGGTCGAGAATCGCCGCGAGATCAAGAATCGCCGTGGTCACTTTGGGGCCGAGGCCGAGAGCCGCGGCATCCCGAAGCGCATCGTGCATCGTGCCGCCGAGCTCGTCAGCATGGTTGGCGAGCGCCGTTTCGGTCGCCGGCCCGATGCCCCGCTTGGGCGTGTTCAGGATGCGCCGCATCGCCAGGCCGTCGGCCGGATTCGCGACCGCGATGAGGTAGGCCATGAGGTCTTTGATCTCGGCGCGCTCGTAGAACTTGGTGCCGCCGAGCACGCGATACGGAAGGCCCGCGCGAATGAAAATCTCTTCGAGCGCACGCGTCTGGGCGTTCGTGCGATAGAACACGGCGACCTGGCTATAGGGCGTGCCGCTCTCGTGCAGCCGGGCGATCTCGTCGGCGACGAACTGCGCCTCGTCGTGCTGCGTGTAGCCCGTGAAGCCGACGATCTTGTCACCCGCGCCGACGGCCGTGAAGAGGTTCTTGGCGATGCGGTCGAAGTTGTTGGCGATGACGGCGTTGGCCGCGTCGAGAATCGTCTGCGTCGAGCGGTAATTCTGCTCGAGCAACACGACCTCGGCTCCCGTGAAGTCACGCTCGAACTCGACGATGTTGCGAATATCGGCGCCCCGGAACGCATAGATCGACTGGTCGGAGTCACCCACAACGGTCAGGGATGCCGCGGGGATCGACCCGTCGGCAGCGAGACCCATCCGCGTATCCGGCGGAACCTGCTGCGGCTTCACCGGACGCACCAACTCGCGGATCAGCGCGTACTGGGCGTGGTTAGTGTCCTGGTACTCATCCACGAGAACGTGGCGGAACCGGCGCTGGTAGAGGGCCGCGACATCCGGAAAGGCACGGAACAGGTAGACGGTCTCGCCGATGATGTCGTCGAAGTCGAGCGCGTTGGCGCGTTTCAGGCTGGCAGAGTACTGGCGGAAAATCTCCAGAAGCACGGCCTCCTTCGGGTCTGACAGATTCGCGGAGCGGCCAAACGCCTCCACGTCGGTCAACTCGTTCTTCAGCTTCGAGATGCGGTTCGCGGCACCGCCGGCGGTGAAACCGAGAGTGTCGGCGTCGAGGTCTTTGATGATGCGCTTGAGCAGAGCCCGCGAGTCTTGGGTGTCATAGAT
>JAYUKK010000337.1:0-6415 GCA_043764515.1 Microbacterium sp. | reverse complement strand
TACTGATGGGCGCCGTGCCCGCGGGCACCACGTCGAACATGTTCACGTACTTCTCGAAGGGCAACCTCGCGCTCAGCGTCATGATGACGACGAACTCGACGCTGTGGGCGATCATCATGACGCCACTTGCTCTCGCGATCTTCGGCAACCTGCTGTTCGCCGGCGAGAACTCCGAGTACCAGATTCCGATCACGAACATCGTTGTGACCCTCGCGATCCTGCTGATCCCGGTGGTCCTGGGCATGACGATTCGGCGCTACAGCGCCAACATCGGGGCCGTGCTCGAACTCATGGGCGGCTTCTTCGGGCTGTTCTTCATCGTGTTCCTCGTGGCCACCTGGGTTCCGCGCAACTGGGCGCTGCTCACCTCGACGGCATGGCAGACGTACGTCGTCGCGATTGGGCTCGGCCTCTTCGGCATCGCGATCGCCTACGGCATCTCGAAAGCCATCCGCCTGCACCCGGCCAACGCGCGCACCATCGCGCTCGAGACGGGAATCCAGAACGGCCCGCTCGCGATCGCGATCATCCTGCTGACGTTCAGCGGCAACCCCGACATCGGGCTAATCCTGATCGTCCCGGCGCTCTACTCGCTATTCATCGTGCTGATCTCAACGGTCGTGACGTTCGTCTTCCGGCGCGCGAACACGGCGGCTGAGCAGAAGATCCCCAACCTGCTGTAACCGCTTCCTGTACCACAACGCGTGGGGTCCGGACCGAGCCGGGCCCCATTTGCGTGTCTACGCGTCGCCCACAGGCGCCGCGAACTGCGCCTCATAGAGCCGGGCGTAGGCGCCGGGCTTGGCGAGCAATTGCTCGTGGGTGCCCTGCTCGACGATGCGGCCCGACTCCATGACCAAGATGAGGTCGGCGTCGCGGATGGTTGAGAGGCGGTGAGCGATGACGAAGCTCGTGCGGTCGCGCCGCAGGGCCGCCATGGCGTGCTGCACGAGCACCTCGGTGCGGGTGTCGACCGAGCTCGTGGCCTCGTCGAGAATCAGCACGCTCGGCCGCGCAAGGAAGGCGCGCGCGATGGTCAGCAGCTGCTTCTCGCCTGCACTCACGTTCGAGCCGTCGTCGTCGAGCACAGTGTCGTAGCCGTCGGGCAAAGCGCCGACGAAGCGGTCGACATAGGTGGCGCGGGCTGCGTCGAGAATTTCCTCCTCGGTCGCATCGGGCCGGCCGTAGGCAATGTTGTCGCGAATCGTGCCGCCAAAGAGCCAGGTGTCTTGCAGCACCATGCCCATGCGCGAGCGCAGGTCGTCACGCGTCATCGCGGCGATGTCGACGCCGTCGAGCGTGATGCGCCCGCCGTCGAGCTCGTAGAACCGCATCATGAGGTTCACGAGGGTCGTCTTGCCGGCGCCCGTCGGGCCGACGATCGCGATCGTCTGGCCGGGCTCGGCCACGAGCGAGAGCCCGTCGATGAGCGGCACCGCGGGGTCGTACCGGAACGCCACGTCGTCGAAGACCAACCGACCCGTGGCCGAATCAGGGGTCGCCGCCGGTGACGGGTCGGGGGTTTGCTCGGGCGCATCCATCAGTTCAAAGACACGCTCGGCACTCGCGACACCCGACTGCAGCAGGTTCGCCATCGAGCCGAGTTGGCTGAGCGGCTGCGTGAACTGGCGCGAGTACTGAATAAAGGCCTGCACGCCGCCGATCGTCATCGAGCCTGTTGTGACGAGCAGGCCGCCGACGACCGCGATGGCGACATAGACGAGGTTTCCGACGAACATGATGGCGGGCATGATGATGCCGCTCACGAACTGCGCGCCGAAGCTCGCGGTGTAGAGCTGCTCGTTCTTCTCCAAGAACCGCTGCTCAACCTCGCGCTGCCGACCGAAAACCTTGACGAGCGCGTGGCCCGTGAAGGTCTCTTCGATCTGAGCGTTGAGCTCGCCCGTGTATGCCCACTGCGCCACGAAGAGCTTCTGCGAGCGCTTCGCGATGACCGCCGTGATGACGAGCGTGAGCGGCACGGTGATGAGCGAGACGATGGCCAGGATGGGCGAGATCACAAACATCATGACGATGACGCCCAGCACGGTGAGCAGAGACGTGAGCAACTGGCTCAGGGTCTGCTGCAGGCTCTGGGAGATGTTGTCGACGTCGTTCGTGACGCGGCTGAGCACCTCGCCGCGCTGCACTTTATCGAAGTAGGTCAGCGGTAGGCGGTTGAGCTTGGCCTGCACTTCTTCGCGCAGGCGATAGACCGTGCGCTGCGTGACACCGTTGAGCACGTAGGCCTGCAACCACGAGAACACGGACGAGAACACGTAGACGAGCAAGACGATGCCGAGCAGCACGTGCAGTGCATCGAAGTCGATGCCCGCGCCCGCCCCGGCCTGACCCGCACCGTCGCCGTTGCCAAACACTCCGTCGACGATGATGTTGGTCGCCATGCCGAGCAAGGCGGGGCCGACCACGCTCAAGAGCACGCTGACGACACCCAGCAGAATCACGGTGATAACGAGAGCCCGCTCCGGGGCGAGTCGGCCAATGAGGCGCTTGGCCGACGGGCCGAAGGTCATCGCCTTCTCGGCGGGCATGCCGATGCCGCCGCCCATGGGGCCGCCCATCGGTCCGCGGCGCACTCCCCCGGGAGGGCCAACCGGCCGTGCAGGTGCCGTGCTCATGCGCCCACCTCCGCTCGCAACTGGCTATTGACGATTTCGGCGTAGGTCTCGTTGCTCGCAAGCAACTCGACGTGCGTGCCGCGGCCCACGATCCGGCCCTGGTCGAGCACGATGATCTGATCGGCATCCTGCACCGTTGCGACGCGCTGGGCGACGACGATGAGGGTGGCGTCGGTGACCTCGCGGCGCAGGGCGGCTCGCAGTCGGGCATCCGTCGCCGTATCGAGGGCCGAGAACGAGTCGTCGAACACGTAGATCTCGGGGCGCTTCACGAGCGCGCGCGCGATCGCGAGGCGCTGCCGTTGCCCGCCCGAGACGGTCGTGCCGCCCTGCGCGATGGCAGCGTCGAGCTGGTCGGGCATCTCGCGCACGAAGTCGGCGGCCTGGGCGATCTCGAGCGCCGCCCACAACTCGTCATCGGTGGCTTCGGGCTTGCCAAAGCGGAGGTTGCTCGCCACCGTGCCCGAGAAGAGGTAGGGCCGCTGAGGAACGAGGCCGATGCGGCTCCACAGCAGATCGGCGTCGAGTTCGCGCACGTCAACGTCGTCGACGAGCACCGCTCCGCCCGTCGCGTCGAACAGGCGCGGCAGCAGGCTGATGAGCGTGGTCTTGCCCGCGCCCGTGCTGCCGATGATGGCCGTCATGCGTCCGCGTTCGGCCACGAGGCTGACCCCGTCGAGCACCGGATGCTCCGCCCCCGGGTAGGCAAATGACACGTCGCGCAACTCAACCCGGCCGCTCGCGTCGAGCGTGGTGACGGGGTTCGCCGACAGCACCACCGAGGAGGGCGTCTCGAGCACCTCGCCGATGCGGTCGGCCGAAACGGCCGCCCGCGGTAGCAGCACGGCAATGAACGTGGCCATGAGCACGGCCATCAAGATCTGAATGAGGTACGTGAGAAACGCGGTGAGCGCGCCGACCTGCATGAGCCCCGACTCGATGCGGTAGGCGCCGAACCACAGCACGGCCACGCTCGAGACGTTGAGCACGAGCAACACGATCGGAAACATGAGGGCGAACAACCGGCCAGAGCGCAGTGCGACATCGGTCACGGCCGCGTTCGCATCGGCGAAACGGTCGACCTCCTGCCGTTCTCGCACAAAGGCGCGCACGACGCGCATTCCGGTCAACTGCTCGCGCAGCACGCGGTTGACGGTGTCGATGCGATCTTGCATGACGCGGAAGAGCGGCACGGTGCGCACGATGATCGCGCTCACCGCGATGAGCAACACCGGAATCGCGACGGCCATGATGAGCGACAGCTCAAGGTCTTGCTGCAGCGCCATGATGACGCCACCGACTGCCAAGATGGGCGCACTCACGAGCATCGTGCTCGTCATGAGTACGAGCATTTGCACTTGCTGCACGTCGTTGGTGGTGCGCGTGATGAGCGAGGGGGCGCCAAAGCGGCTCACCTCGCGCTCTGAGAACGCCCCGACGTGGGCGAAAACGGCGCCGCGCAGATCGCGCCCGAGGGCCATGGCCACGCGCGCGCCGAAGTAGACGGCCGTGATGGCGCACCCGATCTGCACGAGCGTGATGGCGAGCATCCCGAGGCCGACCTGAAGGATGTAGCCCGTGTCGCCCGTGGCAATGCCGCGGTCGATAATCGCCGCGTTGAGCGCGGGCAAGAAGAGCGAGGCGACGGCTTGAGCAAGCTGAAAGACGACGACGCCCGCGATGAGCAGCCCGTAGGGCTTCAAGTACCGCCGGAGAATGGTTGCAAGCATGGCCTGCCCATTCTTCACCCGCTCGGGCCGTGCTCATAACACGAGCGTGCCGCTCTCAGCGAACGCGGTGACGGATGCTGCGCCGCAGCTCAGCTATCGAGCCACTTGTTCTCGAGGTGGTCCGCCGTCACACGGCGAATGGTGCCCGAGCGCGAGCGCAGCACGATCGACTCGGTCGTGATGATGCCGCGCTCGCGTCGCACGCCGCGCACGAGCTCGCCGTCGGTCACGCCCGTGGCGACGAAGAAGGTGTTGTCGCTGCGCACGAGCTCATCGGCCTCGTAGACGTAGTCGAACTTCAGGCCTGCCGCAGCGCCGCGGGTGCGCTCGTCGTCACTGCCGGGCGCGAGCCGCCCCTGAATGAACCCGCCGAGCGCCTTCACCGCGCACGCGGTCGCGACTCCCTCGGGGCTGCCGCCGGTGCCGACGGCGAGGTCGATGCGGCTGTCGTGCCGCGCGGCGTTGATGCCCGCGGCCACGTCGCCGTCGAGGATGAGCCGCGTGCCGGCGCCCGTCGCACGAATCTCGGCAATGAGCCCCTCGTGCCGCGGGCGATCGAGCACCGCGATGCGCATCTCGTCGACGGGCTTCTTCTTCGCGGCGGCGAGGGCGCGGATGTTCTCGGCGATCGACTGCCGAATGTCGAGCACCCCGATGCCCTCCCACCCCGCAACGAGCTTCTCCATGTAGAACACGCTCGAGGCGTCGAGCATCGAACCGCGGTCGGCGACGGCGATCATCGAGATCGCGTGGCCGCGGCCTGCCGCCGTGAGCGAGGTTCCGTCGATGGGGTCGACGGCGATGTCGCACGCGGGGCCCTGGCCGTTCCCGACTACCTCACCGTTGTAGAGCATCGGTGCGTTGTCTTTCTCGCCTTCGCCGATGACGACGAGGCCGCCAAAGTTGACGGTTCCGAGAAACTTGCGCATGGCATCCACCGCCGCCCCGTCGGCCGCGAGTTTGTCGCCTTTGCCAATGAAGGGCGCTGAGCGAATGGCGGCCGCCTCGGTGGCGCGCACGAGCTCCATGGCGAGGTTGCGGTCGGGGTGCAGGAACAAAGTTCCGGTTTCGGTGGTCACCACAGGGGCGTCCTTTCCGTAAGAAGACGGGCGGAGTGCAGGACGCGCCGGGTGGTAGGTCAGCGCAGAACCAGACTAGCGGCGCTCGAGCCGGGTGCGACACGGCCGCTGGCTAGACTCGAGACGCATCCACCACACCCAGTACGAGGAGAATCATGCCTGTCGCCACCCCTGAGCAGTACGCCGAAATGCTCGACAAGGCCAAGAAGGGCGGGTTCGCCTACCCCGCCATCAACGTGTCGTCGTCGTCGACGATCAACTCGGTGTTGCAGGGCCTCAGCGAAGCTGGGTCTGACGGCATCATTCAGGTGACGACGGGTGGTGCCGACTACTTCGCGGGCCAGACCGTCAAGGCCCGCGCCTCGGGCGCCCTCGCCTTCGCCGCGTTCGCCACCGAGGTGGCCAAGAACTACCCCATCACGGTTGCGCTGCACACCGACCACTGCCCGAAAGACGCGCTCGATGGCTTCGTCATGCCGCTCATCGCCGCGAGCGAGGCCGAGGTCAAGGCCGGCCGCAACCCCATCTTCCAGTCGCACATGTGGGACGGCTCGGCCGTGCCGCTCGCCGAGAACCTCGAGATCGCCCGCGACCTCCTCCCCCGCATGAAGGCGATCCACGCCATTCTCGAGGTCGAAATCGGCGTCGTCGGCGGCGAAGAAGACGGAGTGCAGCACGAGGGCTCGAACGACGCCCTCTACACGACCCTCGGTGACGTGACCGCTGCCGTCGAGGCCCTCGGCTTCGGCGAGCAGGGGCGCTACATGGCCGCCCTCACCTTCGGCAACGTGCACGGCGTCTACAAGCCAGGCAACGTCAAGCTGCGCCCCGAACTGCTCGCCGAAATTCAGGCAGGTATTCAGGCGAAGTACGGCACGGATGCCCTTCCGCTCGACCTCGTCTTCCACGGTGGCTCGGGCTCGACCGTGGAAAGGTGAGCGCAGCTGACGCTCGGCGGGCGGCAGCG
>JAYUKK010000336.1:0-6434 GCA_043764515.1 Microbacterium sp. | reverse complement strand
GGGCGTCGCCCCGGCCCCGCACGCCCGAGCGAGCATCCTGCACCCCGCCGTGTGGTGATCCCCGCGGATCGAGCCGATGTCTCGGGGCGTCACGCGCGTATCGAGCAGGTGGGCGAAACGCTCGTCGTCACGGACCTCGGGTCAACGAACGGCGTGGTCGTACACTGGTCGACGGGGGCGAGTCTGCGGCTGAGGTCGCGAGAATCGTGCGCCATTCTCTCGGACGCGGTCATCGTGCTGGGCGACGGCGTCGAGATCGAGTTCGTCGCCATGCCCGTTTCGCCCACTCTCTCACCGTCGGAGCATTCGTGACCGCCCTTGGCCGCAGCAGCGTTCGACACATCGTGGCGTTACCCGAAAGGGGTGAGGTCGTCGAGCTGTCGTGGCACGGAGTCACGCACACGGGCTACCGCCGAGCGGCGAACGAAGACAGCTACCTCGCCGATGTGCCGCTGTTTGCGGTCGCTGACGGCATGGGGGGTCACTCACACGGCGATCGGGCGAGCGATGCGGTCGTGCGCCGTCTGCAAGCCGCCGTTGATGGTGAGTTCATCGCGCCCGAGGCGATTATTGACGCGCTCAACCTCGCGACGTGGGATATCCATCAGCTCGATGAAGCCGACCACGGCATCGGCACGACGGTCACGGGCGTTGCGCTCACGCTTGCCGACGGGCATCCGGTTCTCACGAGTTTCAACGTTGGCGACTCGCGGGTCTACCGCTTCTCGGGCAATGAGCTCTCGCAAGTGACGACCGATCACTCGATGGTGCAAGAGATGGTCGATTCGGGCCAGTTGAGCGCCGAGCAGGCCGAGCATCACCCCGACTCCAACGTCATCACGCGCGCCGTGGGGTTCTCGGTCGAGCCCGAGGTTGATCTGCGTGTGCTGTCGATCGAGGCGGGAATGCGCCTGTTGATCTGCTCGGACGGCTTGACGAAAGAAGTGCCGGTCGAGCGACTGCGCTTGCACTTGGCCGCTCGCTTGAGCGCCCGCGAGACCGCCAATGCGCTCGTGGATGCGGCGCTCGCGCAAGGCGGACGCGACAACATCACCGTGATCGTTGTCGACGTGGTGCGCGCTCCCGGCGCGTAGTCGACCTCACTCTCTACACTGGAGAGACATCGTGCGGGAGGGGGAACCATGACGCGACGTCGACCGTCAGAGCCCCCGATCCTGCCCGGATTCAGCCACGTGCGCTTGCTCGGCAGTGGTGGGTTTGCCGACGTGTTTCTTTATGAGCAAAACATGCCCCGCCGCCAAGTGGCGGTCAAGGTCTTGCTCTCTGCCGTTGTCACCGAGCACGTGCGACAGATGTTTCAGGTTGAGGCGAACCTCATGGCCCAGCTGTCATCGCACCCCGGCATCTTGACGGTGTATCAGGCGAGCATTTCGGCAGACGGCCGCCCATACCTCGTGATGGAGCTGTGCAGCGCCCAGCTCGCGAGTCGATATCGCGTTGAACGCATCGGTGTGCCGGAGGTGTTGCGCATCGGCGTGCAGATCGGCAGTGCCATCGAGACGGCGCACCGCAGTGGGGTTTTGCACCGCGATATCAAGCCCTCGAACATTCTGATGACGGCGTACGGGCACCCCGTTCTGAGTGACTTTGGGATCGCCTCGTCGCTCAGCGCGGCCAGCGCAACCGACTCCATTGGCATGTCGATTCCGTGGTCGGCACCGGAGGTGCTGCTCGATGAGACTCCCGGCACCATTCAGAGCGAAGTCTGGTCGCTCGGTGCCACGCTCTATACGCTGCTCGCTGGTCGATCGCCGTTCGAAGTGACCGACGGGTCGAACGGTACCGACGAGCTCATCGGGCGCATCGCGCGCGCGCGCGTTCCCGCACTTGATCGCGACGATGTGACGCCGACACTCGAGTCTGTCCTGCGCCGGGCGCTGAGTCGTGACCCCCTCAAGCGCCAGCAGTCGGTGCTTGAGCTCGTGCGCGACCTGCAGCGCGTGGAAGCGGAGCTCGGGCTCATGACCACGCAAGCAGATGTCGCGATGGATGACTGGGCCCTCGCGACCATGGGTGACCCCGGAGACCGCACGATCGTGCGGGCTGTCTCACCCCGTGCGCCCGGGGCGGCGGCGGGCCGTCGTCGCCGCCGGAACGCGTCGGTCGAGCCCACGGCCGCCGCCGAGACAGCACCCGAGGTCGTCGGTACCGCCACTCGTCGGCTCGCCGCCCGCGGCCGCCTTCTCGCGGCTGGGCTCGTTGTGGTTGCGCTCGCCGTCATCGCCCTCGGCGCGACAGCCACTGTTTTCGCCATTCAAAGCGGTGATCGCGATGTACCGCGGGTGAGCAATGTGGAGGCGGTGCTCGACGGAACCACGGTGCTCTTCTCGTGGAATGACCCCGGAATTGAGCCCGGTGACACGTACCAGGTGCAGCTCACAGATGGCGCCGAGACGTTCCAACGCACGACAGAGTTCGCGGTCGCGGCTTCGGCGGGAGAGCGCGTGTGCGTCACTGTTCGCGTAGCGCGCGACGGGCGCCTTGGCGCCGCCAGCGACGAGAAGTGCGCCGAAGTCGGCACGGGATGACTCGGTGATTCGACGTTGGCTCGCACGAAACCGGTCCGCTGCTCTCACCACCGTGAGCAGCGGGGTCGTGGCCGCGACCCTTGTCACGCTGGCGATCGTGTACCCCGGATTCGACGCGCAGCGGCTCGACCTCAATGACGGCGCCGTGTGGGTGGTCAACGGAGAACGTCAGGCCGTTGGCCGGGCGAACCTGCAGGTGGGGGAGCTCGACTCGGTCATCCCGGGCGAAGGATCCCAGCTTCAGCTCGTGCAACGTGGGTCGGATGTGATCATCGTCGACGCAGAGAACGCGACCGCCGAGGTCATCGACACCGCTCGCTCGACGGTGCTCGAGTCGGTGCCGATGCCGCCCGACGACCCGAGCGTCATGCTTTCGGGGTCGAGCGTCGTCGTGCACAGTGGTGGTTCGGGCGAGACCTGGGTGACGCCGCGCTCGGTCTTTGATGACTTTGACCCCGCCACGGTGGCATCCTTCGAGTTCGGCCCGGACAGCGTCGTCGCCGCGACCGATCGATTCGGCATCGTTGCGGTGTCGCCCGGCTTGGGCGAGGTCTACCGTGTGGCGCCGGGCAGTGACGACCGCGTCGACAGCACGACGGCGATCGACGTGAGCACCACCGCTGACCTGCAGATCACGATCGTGCGCGATCACTGGGCTGTGCTTGATGTGCAGACTCGACTGCTGCGTAGCGAGCTCGGCGTGATCGACCTCTCTGCTGTTATCGGACCAACGGGCGACCCAAGGCTCGCGCTCGCCAGCGACGACGCTGACGAAGTGCTCGTCGCGCACCGCGGCGGGCTCGTGGCGGTTGCGCTCAACAGCGGCACGATCACCGAACTCGTGACTAATCGACGGGGAGCGCCCGCCGCGCCGATGACGCTCGGCGATTGCCAGTTCGCTGCCTTCACCGATGGTGTCGCCTGGCGCCGGTGCGGAAGCGAGGTGCGCGAGCTCGTTCTCGATGCGGTACCGGCGGCTGCCGAGTTGCGCTTCGTCGTGCGCGACAACCGTGTCGTACTCAATGACGCGCGGGCGGGTGCCGCCTGGGCCGTTCAGAGTGACGGTCAGCTCATCGACAACTGGGATGAGCTCATCAGCGAGCAAGAAGACCAACGGCAAGAACAGCTCAACCAGCTCGATACTCCCCCCGAGCTCGAGCGCACGCAGCAGCCGCCCATCGCGACCGACGATGAGCTGGGCGCCCGCCCTGGCCGGGCGACAGCGTTGCCCGTTCTGCTGAACGACACCGACCCCAATGGCGACGTGCTCGTCATCAGCGAGGTCACGCCGATCGACCCGGCAATCGGCCGCCTCGACCTCATCGGTAACGCGCAGCAGATTCAGATCACGCTGGCGGGTGGGGCGAGTGGCGTGGTGGCGTTCGAATACACGATCACCGACGGCCGCGGCGGCGCTGATTCGGCGATCGTCAGCGTGGCCGTGCGTCAATCGGCCGAGAACTCTGCGCCGGTGCAGGTGCGGGCGAGCAAGACAACCGTGGCCGAGGGGGGCACGGCAACCGCAGCGGTGCTGGGGGAGTGGGTCGATCCGGATGGCGACCTGATCTACTTGCAGGCTGCCAGCATCCCCGCTCCTGACGTCGTCACGTTTCGTCCCGATGGTCGTGTGACGATTGCCGAGGCTGGCGGGGTCGGTGCCCTGCGCACAGTGATCTTGACGGTGACCGACGGACGCGCGAGCGGCGAGGGGGCGCTTGCGGTCACCGTACGCCCTGCCGGGCAGACGCCGATCATCGCCGAACCGTTCGTCGTGCTCGCCTACGCGGGGCAAGAGGTGCGGATCGAGCCGCTCGTACACGTGCGAGGGGGCACGGGAACCATTCGGCTGAGCGCGGTTCCTGAGAAGAGCGGCGTCACCATCACGCCAAACCTCGATCGGGGCGTGTTCCGGTTCTCGAGCGACGAGGTGCGCACGCACTATCTCGAGTACGTCGTGACTGACAATACGACGACCGCGACCGGCATCATTCGGGTGGATGTCGCGGCACCGCCCGCCGCCGGCTCTGCCCCGATCACAGTGCCGAAGACGGCCTTTGTGCGAACGCTGAGCAACGCCACGGTGGCGGTGGCCACCGTCGACATCGATCCCGGCGGCGGTGTTCTCGTCGTCACGGGGGTCGTCGGAGTCTCACCCACGAGCGGTATTCGTGCCGAAGTTCTCGACCAGCGTGATGTCCGCGTCACCCTGACTCGCCCGCTCGACGGCCCGCAAACCGTGTCTTACCGCATCAGTAACGGGCTTTCCGAGTCGACCGGCACCATCACCGTCATCGAGATTCCTCGGCCCAACCGACTGCAACCACCCGTCGCCAATGATGATGCCATCACGGTGCGCGTCGGCGACGCCGTGACGATTCCCGTGTTGGCGAATGACGAGCATCCCGATGATGAGCCCATCACGCTCTCGTCGACCCTCGTGCAGGGTCTCACGGGCGAGTCGGGGCTGCTCTTCGTCGCCGGCGACCAATTGCGGTACCTCGCTCCCAACCGGCCCGGCGATTTCACTGCGGTGTACGAGGTGCTTGGGCCACTGGGCGAGCAACGGGCGCAAGCAAGCGTGCGCATCAGCGTGCGGGAGGTCAACGAGGCGACAAACCAAGCGCCCATCACGCGCACGGTGACCGCTCGCGTTATTGCCGGCGACACGATTCGCGTGCGGATACCGGTGGACGGCATGGACCCCGACGGTGACTCGGTGCAAGTCATCGGGCAAGAGTCGAGCCCCGAAAAAGGTGCTGTCATCGAGACCGGTCTCGATTACCTCGACTACCAGGCGGGCAGTTACTCGGCGGGCACGGATACCTTCCGGTACACCGTCGTTGACGCGCTCGGCGCGCGGTCATCGGGTACCGTCCGCATCGGGATCAGCCCGAGGCTCGAAGGTGCGCGCAACCCCGTGGCCAACGACGACCAAGTGCTCATTCGACCGGGGTTCACGGTGCTCGTGCCCGTGCTCGACAACGACACCGACCCCGACGGCTCGCCTCTCACCGTGACGGGCGTCGACGCGAACACCGAGGTCGTCTCTGCCGAGGTCGTCGACGGGCAGTATGTGCGAGTCGTGCCCCCGGCCGTGCCGGGTCAATATGGCCTCGTCTACCAAATCGAGAACGCGCAAGCGGGCGAGTCGCAGGCATTCATCACCGTCACCGTGAGTCCGGATGCCCCCCTCGCGACTCCGGTGGCGCGAGACACCGTGCTGTCGCTCACCGACATCCTCGACCGAGACGAACTCGATGTCGACGTGCTTGCGCGCGTGTTTTTCTCCGAGGGCGAGGTCTCCGAGCTGGGGCTCGAACTCGTGCCGGGCTATGAGTCGGGGGCAAGCATCCAGCCTGATCGTCGCATCCGCGTTCAGGTCGGCGAGCAGCGCCAGATCATCCCGTTCCAGGTCACGCACCCCGCTGACCCGAACGTCCGGTCGACCGCGTTCATTTGGGTGCCGGGCACGAACGATGCGCTCCCGCAGCTCGATCGCCGCGCCGAGCGCATCGAGGTTGTCAGTGAACAGACCGTGACGATCGACATCAACGACTACGTGCTCGCCGTCGGCGGCTCACCGGTACGGCTGACGGACTCGGCGACCGTGAGCGCCACGCAATCGAACGGTGACTCGCTCGTCGTCGATGACGACACCCTGCGCTTCACCTCGGCCGACCTGTACTTCGGTCCGGCGTCGCTCACCTTCGAGGTGACAGACGGCAGTGCGGCGGACGACCCTGACGGTCGCGTCGCCACGATCGTTCTGCCCATCGACGTCACGGCGCGCGAGAACCAACCACCCGTACTCATCGGGGCTGCGCTCGAACTCGAGCCGGGGCAGGAGCGCACGATCGATCTGGTGCGGGTGACGTCGTATCCGTA
>JAYUKK010000335.1:0-6451 GCA_043764515.1 Microbacterium sp. | reverse complement strand
GCTCAGCCGCCAGGTCAGAGCGCCCGGCGCGAATGTCGGCGTCGAGCTGCGCGCGACGCGTGGCATCGTCGCTCTCAAACGTCGTGCGCGCCTGTTCGGTGTCGCGAGCGAGGGCACCCGCCGCTTCGCGTGCTTCGGCCACCTCACGGTCGGCGACGACGCGCAGCTCGGCCAACTCGCGCTCCGTCTCGGCGCGCAGTGCAGCGGCCTCGCGCTTGGCGGTGGCACGCGCCTCTGCGGCTTCCGTCGCGACGGCTCCGCGAATGGCGGCGGCCTCGCGCACGGCTTCCTGAACCAGGGCATCGGCTTCGACGCGCGCCCGCGCGATCGTCTCTTCCGCCTGACGACTTGCGGCATCCGTCAGCTGACTCGACCGCGTCGCGGCGTCGGCGACCATGCGTTCGGTGCGCTCGGCGGTTTCGGACTGCAGTCGCTGAGCCTCGGTCTGGGCAGCGGCGCGAAGCTTCTCGGCGTCGATATCGGCCTGGCTAATGAGCCGGGTCGACTGCTCTTCGGCAACGCGCAGGGTCTGCTCGAGCTTCGAGCCGAGACCCGCGTAGGTGGGTCGACCGACCTCGTCGAGCTCGGCCTGCAGATCGTCAATGACCGCTTGCAGTCGACCGACCTCTTTCGTGCTCTCTGCACGGTCGGTGTTCGACTTGATCAGCTCGCGGCGGATCTCTTGCAGGGCCCGATCAACGTCGTCGCGCTTGTAGCCGCGCATCTCGCTGCCGAAGTCGTACTCAGTGTCTGCCACGTGCCGTCTCCCGGTATTGGGTGGGGGTGAACGCGTTCGAGTGTAGTCGTCGGGTGGGCCCCATCGGGGCGGGATGTCGGGGTCACCGGTCAGTGCTGATCGATGCCGAATGGGCCTTCTGGCGTGAGTCGGCTATTCTGGAATGTCTTTGTTCTGCTGGACGCCCGTCTTCCGAAGACGGAACTCGCCCGATGTCGAGCGCAGGTGGATCGGTGCACAGTGCATCGAGGGTTCGTACCACCGTCAGACGTTCTTGGGCCGCGATCGATCTCGATCGCGACGCGCCAGCACGAGAGGAGTAGACCCGTGCGATTCATCGCAGCGATCGTGTTCTTTGTCGTTGCCGTCGTCGGCGTCGGCCTGGGTGTCGCACAGCGCACCGTGTGGGCGCCGCCCGACCGCATCACCGCCGAACTGCAGCTCGAGTCGACCGCGACTGTCACGGTGATCGACGGCACGGCCCTGAACGCATACGACGGCCGTCAAACGCTCGAGATCATCGGTGGCGTCGTTGCGGCACCCATTCCTGAACCCGAGCCGTCCGACACCCCAGCCGACGGTGCAACGCCGGCTCCGTCTGCTGACCCCGACGCGGCGACGGAGACCGACGCAATTGTCGCGGCATACGGACGCACCAGCGATGTGTTGGCCTGGGTGGGCTCGGCTGGCTACAACCTCGTGACCTTCGATGACGAGACGGGCACGCTCGTCAGCGAGTCGATTGCCGGCTCAGAGACGATTGTTCCGAACCCGGCGGGAAGCGACCTGTGGTTCGGCGACCTCGAAGGTGAAGGCGAGCTCGGTCTGACGGTCAACGTGCCTGACGAGGTGTCGATGCTCGTGGTTTCGGACGGCACTCTGCCCGCGCCGCAGGAGCTTTCGGTGACGTGGCCGCTCGACAGCAGCACGCCCTTCTCGACCGTGCTGATTCTCGGCGGCGTCGGTGCCCTTGTGGTCGGTCTGTTGTTCTTGCTCTGGGCCTTGCTGCACATGCGTCGCCAGCGCGGGCCGCGTCGAAAGACACCCAAGATGCCGAAGGTGCCACGCCCGTCGCGCTACCGACCCACGTCGAGCCGAACGATCCTGGGGCGACCAAAGGGCCGTCGAGCCGCGCAACGCGTTGCCATTGTGCCCACGCTCGTTATGGGGGCCCTGCTGCTCGCGGCCTGCACCGGTGGCTCAACAACAGTTGTCATGCCCACCCCGGCACCCACTGACGTCGTTGAGACGCCCGAGGTCGCGGTCACCGAGAACCAACTCGAACGCATTGTGGCGCGTGTCGGGGCCGCTCTCGAGCAGGCCGATGCCGATCGCGATGCTGCACTGGCAGAGACGCGATTGGCCGGTGCAGCGCTCGAGCTTCGCCAATCGAGCTACACGATCAAGAGCAAGGTGGCCGACTTCGTGCTCGCGCCGGTGATTCCGGCGGGAGACGTGGAATTGACACTTCCGGAGCGACTGCCGGAAGAGGGAGACGCCTGGCCTCGACGCGTGTTCGCCATCGTGCGGGCGCCGGCCACCGAGAACGACGCTGGCGAGGAAGTCCGGACGCCTCCGCTCGCGCTCCTGCTTGTGCAAGACGATCCGCGCAGCCAATACAAGGTGAACTACGCGATCACGGTCACTCTGGCCGAAGATGCCGAGCGGCCCGAAGTGGCGCCGGCTTCACTGGGCGCGCCTTTGCTGCCGAGTACGACTCCGTTGCTCGCGGTGACTCCTGATGCCGTCGCTCTCGGCTACGCCGACGTGCTGCTTCGCGGTGACGCGAGCGAGTCGTTCGCGCTGTTCCAGGCCGAGGGTGACACGCTCGTCGAGCAGATTGGGGCGGTCGCGAAAGCCGAGCGAGCGGCAGCCTTGACCGCAACCGCCGCGGCGGCGATCGGGTTCTCGAACTCCGTGGGCCAGTTCGAAATCTTCTCCTTCGTAACGAATGATGGTGGTGCCCTCGTGATGCTCACGATCAACGAGATCGAGCGCGTCACCCCGACCGAGGCTGGTGCGGCCGTCAACGCGCCCGCCGCGGTGGCGGCGCTCGCGGGCCGCGCGCAAAGCACGACGGGCATTGAGGCAACATATGGCCTACAGATTCTGTTCTCTGTGCCCCCCGTAGGCAGCGACGCAGAGGTTGTGTTGTTGGGCTACACGCAAGGGCTCATCGCCGCGAGGGAGATTTGATGACTGACCCCACGCTTTCGGGCTCCGCTCTTCGCGGCGCCGTCGACCTCTCGGGTCTCGTGCGCGCGGCGCAGGCTCCCGCAGTGGCCCCGGCCCCGCGTGCTGACGGCGCTGCAGTGGTCACGAGCATCGTGCGCGACACCGACGAGGCGAATTTCGGTGAGGTTGTTGAACTCTCACGCACCGTCCCGGTCGTCGTCGAGTTTTACGCTGACGGCATTGCCCCCGTGCTCGGCGCGCTCGTCGCCTCGTACGGCGGACGGCTTGCGCTGGCAACCGTCGACGGCAACCACAACCCGCAGATCGCCCAGGCGTTTCAGATTCAACAGGTGCCGGCCGTTGTCGCTCTGGTCGGGGGTCGGCCGTTGCCGCTCTTCGTGGGCATACCGAGCGAGCCCGAGGTGCGCCAGGTTCTTGACCAGTTGCTCGAGCTTGCCGCTCAGAACGGTGTCGTCGGCGTGATCCCGACTGTCGACGGCGAGCCGGGCGATGCCGAGGTCGTCGAGCCGCCTTTGCCGCCCTTGCACCAGGAGGCGTACGACGCCATTAGCGATGGCGATTACGCAGCCGCGGCATCCGCGTATCGCACGGCGATCGCCCAAAACCCGCGCGACCAGTTGGCGGTGGCGGGTCTGGCGCAGGTGTCGTTGCTCCAGCGACTTGAGGGTCTCGTGGTCGCCGACGTGCGGGCCGCCGGGGCCGCCACCCCCGATGACGCGGATGCTCAACTCGCGGTCGCCGACCTCGACCTCAGCGGCGGACACGTCGACGACGCATTCGCGCGCTTGCTGCGGGTGTTTCCTGTGCAGGATGCCGAGGGCAAAGCGGTGATCCGCGCGCGCCTCCTCGACTATTTCGAGATCGTCGGCACTGACGATGCGCGCACGATTGCCGCGCGACGCGCACTCACCACGCTGCTCTACTGAGCCCGGCCGCGCTACTCGCGCTGCAGGTACAGCCCCGCGAGCGGCGGAAGCGTCAGCTCAACCGAGGCCGGTCGGCCACCCCACGGGGTGTCGGTGGCGTGCACGCTCCCGAAGTTGCCGACCCCTGACCCGCCGAATTCTTCCGCGTCGGTGTTGATGATCTCGCGCCACGTTCCGGCCGAGGGCAGGGGCAGCCGGTAGGGCCCGACGGGGTTTCCGCTGAAGTTGAACACGCCCACGAGCGGGGCGCCGTGCGCATCGCGGCGTTCGAAGGCGATGACGTTGTTGCCGGCATCGCCGCCCTCGAGCCACGAGAAGCCCTCGGGCGAATTGTCGAGCTCCCACAGGGCCGGCGTTTCTCGGTAGACGCGATTGAGCTGGCTGACGAGGTGGTGCAGGCCGCGGTGCACGGGCTGGTCGAGAATCCACCAGTCGAGCCCGCGCTCTTCGCTCCACTCGCTCGGTTGCCCGAACTCTTGGCCCATGAATAGCAATTGCTTGCCGGGGTGGGCCCACATGAACGACAGGTAGGCGCGCACATTCGCGAGCTTCTGCCACTGGTCGCCGGGCATCTTCGCGAGCAAAGAACCCTTGCCGTGCACGACCTCGTCGTGGCTGATCGGCAACATGAAGTTCTCGCTGAACGCGTACAAGAAGCTGAAGGTGATCTCGTTGTGGTGGTGCGAGCGCCACATGGGGTTGCGCGCGAAGTAGCTGAGGGTGTCGTGCATCCACCCCATGTTCCACTTCATGCCGAACCCCAGGCCGCCCTCGCTCGTCGGCTTTGTGACGCCCGGCCACGAGGTCGACTCTTCGGCAATCATGACGATGCCGGGCACGCGCTTGTACGCGGTGGCGGTTGTCTCTTGCAAGAAGGCGATGGCCTCAAGGTTCTCGCGCCCGCCGAGCACGTTCGGCAACCACTGGCCGTCAGACCGCGAGTAGTCGAGGTACAGCATGCTCGCGACGGCGTCGACTCGCAGGCCGTCGATGTGGAACTCTTCGAGCCAGTAGAGCGCGTTGGCAACGAGGAAGTTGCGCACCTGGCTGCGGCCGAGGTCGAAGACATAGGTGCCCCAGTCGGGGTGCTCACCGCGCCGCGGGTCGGGATGCTCGTACAGAGCCACTCCGTCGAACCGGCCAAGCGCCCACTCGTCTTTCGGGAAGTGCGCGGGCACCCAGTCCATGATCACGCCGATGCCGGCCTGGTGGAGGCGGTCGATGAGGTACCGAAGGTCATCCGGGTGCCCGAAGCGTGACGTTGGCGCGAAGTAGCCCGTCACCTGGTAACCCCACGAGGGACCATAGGGATGCTCGGCGAGCGGCATGAACTCGATGTGCGTGAAGCCGAGCTTCGTGACGTAGTCGATGAGCGGGTCGGCAATCTCGCGATAGCCGAGTCCGGGACGCCAAGAGCCGAGGTGCATCTCGTAGACGCTCATGGCGGCGTCGTGCGGGTTGCGAGCCGCACGGCTCGCCATCCAGTCGCCATCGCCCCAGGCGTAGTGCGAGTCGCCGACGACGGATGCCGTGGCCGGGGGAATCTCGGTGTACCGCGCCATCGGATCGGCGCGCGTGACCCACGTACCCTCGGCCGTGAGCAACTCGAACTTGTAGGTCGAGCCGGCCCCCAACCCTGGAACGAAGATCTCCCATACGCCGTTGTCGTCGAGGCGGCGCATCGCGTGCCCAAGGCCGCTCCAGGTGTTGAAGTCGCCCACAACGCGGGCGGCCTGCGCGTGCGGCGCCCAGACGCTGAAGCTGGTGCCGTCGACGTCTTCGTGGGGGCGGTGGTGGGCACCGAGCACCTCCCAGAGCTGCTCGTGTCGACCTTCGCCCCACAGGTAGAGGTCGACTTCGCCAACCGTCGGCACGAACCGGTAGGGGTCATCGGTGAGCCAATCGGGCCCGCCGTCGTAAGTAGTGCGCACGGTGTAGGCCTGACCCTCGTCGAGGCCGCCGGGCAGCACGCCGTGCCAGAGCCCGTCGGCGTCGTGCGCGAGCGCGTGCTCGGTACCGTCAGCGCGCACGATCGTGACCGAGGCCGCCAGCGGGCGGATGACCCGTACGAGCCAGCCGCCCTCGACAGGGCGTTGCCCCAGCGCATCGTGAGGGTGCGGGTGCCGACCCTCGACGAGTGCTCGTCGGTGGTCGGGGTGGAGAACTGGCGGGCCTGACTTCTTCGGAGCGACCATCACATGCCCTTCGGGTATTCGATGCGCAGAATGTGCACGGGCTCGACGAAGGCGTCGAGCCGCACGTAGTTGTCGGCTCCCCAGCGGAACCGGTCGCCGGTGATCAGGTCTTTCACGTCGAACGTCGTGCCGGGCGCCAGCCCAAGGGCGGCAAGATCGAGGTGCACGGTCGTGGCGCGTGCCGCGTGCGGGTCGACGTTCGCGACGACGATGATGCCGTCGCTGCGGCCACTGCGCACGAAGCGGCCGGGCAGCACCTTCGAGTAGACGAGAATCGCCTCGTCGTCGCTCGCGTGCACGGTGAGGTTGCGCAATTGGCGAAGAGCAGGGTGCTCGGCGCGGATTCGATTGAGCGTCGTCAGGTACGGCGCGATCGACTTGCCGGCCGCTTCAGATCG
>JAYUKK010000334.1:0-1934 GCA_043764515.1 Microbacterium sp. | reverse complement strand
TCCCCGAGGGCATCGATGTGGCGCGCGCCCTCGAAGCGATCTTCATGGTGGTCGACGAGCCGCAGAGCGTCGTGGGCCTTGCGAGCGCGGTCGGGCGGCCGGTGAAGGTCGTGCGTGCGTCGATTGCGGAACTCGTGGCCGACTATGACGGTGAGTCGGGCGGGCCTCGGCGCGGCTTCGAGCTGCGTGAGGTCGGGGGAGGCTGGCGCATCTATGTGCGCAGCGAGCTTGATGAGGTCGTGCGTGATTTCGTACACACGCAGAACCCGTCGAAGCTTTCGCAAGCCGCGCTCGAAACTCTCGCCGTCATCGCCTACAAGCAACCCATCAGCCGTGGGGCGATCGCGTCGATCCGCGCCGTCAACGTCGACTCGGTCGTGCGCACGCTGCTCGGGCGCGGGCTCATTACCGAGGCGTTCACCGACAGTGAGACCGGTGCGATCCACTACGAGACCACCGAGCTGCTTCTCGTGCAGCTGGGCATCAACTCGCTTGACGAGCTGCCCAAGATTTCGCCGTTGCTCGACGACGGCAGTGAAGGGTTCGACGATGTCCGATAGACGTGGCTCAGATCACCGAAAAGACCGCGAGCTCGTGCCCGACGTCATCATCGACTGGTCGGGGCCCGATAACTCGAGCAATCAGCGTGCGGGCGACTCGCCCACAAGCGAGCGCCTGCAGAAGGTTCTCGCCGCGGCGGGAGTCGCGAGCCGTCGAGTGTGCGAGAACCTCATCGTCGCGGGGCGCGTGAGCGTCAACGGCCAGGTCGTCACCGAGCTGGGCACGCGCGTCGAGCCGGCGACGGATCAGGTGGCGGTCGACGGCGTTGCCGTGCAGCTCGACACCACCAAGCGCTACATCATGCTCAATAAGCCCACGGGCGTCGTGAGCTCGATGGCCGATGAAAGCGGTCGACCCGACTTGCGCGAGTTCACGCGCGACTACGAAGAACGCCTCTTCAATGTGGGCCGCCTCGACGGCGAAACCAGTGGGCTTCTGCTGCTCACCAACGACGGCCCCCTCGCGAACGTGCTCGCACACCCGCGCTACGGCGTCGAGAAGACCTACATCGCGAAGGTCACCGGGTCGGTGCAGGCGCCAACGCTCCGCAAGCTCAGAGAAGGCATCGAGCTCGATGACGGCCCCATCGCCGTCGACGCGGCACGCGTGCTCGGAGCGCCGAGCCAGGGCCACTCGATGGTCGAGCTCACTCTGCATTCGGGCCGCAATCGCATCGTTCGACGCATGATGGCGGCGGTCGGGCACCCGGTCGTTGAGCTCGTCCGCCGGCAGTTTGGCCCCTTGCACCTCGGCACGCTCGCCTCAGGGCAGACCCGTGAGTTGACGGATGCCGAACGCGGCGCCCTGCTCACGATCGCCCGGGAGCACGAGCACGAGCACGCGGGCGCCGAGCCCGCCGGCGCCCCCGCCGCCGGAAGTTCGGCGTCATGACCGATCGCCGCCTCACCGAGCAGGTGCACATCATCGGCGCCGGGCTTCTCGGCACGAGCATCGGCCTCGCGTTGAGCGAGAAGGGCGTCGACGTGACGCTCGCCGACGCGTCGCCGACGGCCGTGCGGCTTGCGGTGGATTACGGGGCGGGCCGTGCCAAGCGCGCCGACGATCGACCCGGCCTTGTGGTGGTTGCCGTGCCGCCGGATGTCACGGCCGCGACGGTCGCGCAGGCGCTGGCGGAGCATCCCGAAGCGATCGTCACCGACGTCGCGAGCGTCAAGGGCAGCGTGCTCGCCGAACTGCACGCGCTCGGCGCCGATGTGAGTCGATACCTGGGTACGCACCCCATGGCGGGGCGCGAGCGGGGCGGGCCCATCTCGGCGCGCGCCGACCTGTTTCTCGGGCGTCCGTGGGTGCTCGCCGGGCACGACGGCATCGGCTACCGCCAGGCAGGCGCGATCGAAGACCTCATTCTCGAC
>JAYUKK010000333.1:0-1940 GCA_043764515.1 Microbacterium sp. | reverse complement strand
TGCCGTGCGCATCCTCGTGCCGTGGCAACCCGGCGACGCTAACTCGACGGTTCGCACCGAGCTCGCCGCCTTCGGCAGCCTGCAGGTGTGGGTGGCCGTGGCGGTCGGGGCCATCGGCTTCGGTGGCTTCTTCGCCGTGTACAGCTACATCGCCCCGATGGTCATTGACTCGGCAGGCATGCCCGCCTCGGCGGTGCCGTGGGTGCTCGCGAGCACGGGCATCGGCATGACCGTCGGCAACATCCTCGGCGGGCGTCTAGCCGATGCGGGCACCGTGCGCGCAATGTTCGTCGGCTTCGCCGGGCTGATCGGCGCCCTTTCGCTCCTCGGCCTCACGGGCGCGCACCCGGCCGGTCTCATCGCCGGTACCTTCTTGGTCGGCTTCACGGCGTCGATCATCTCGCCCGTGGTGCAGACGCGATTGATGGATGTGGCGGGCAAGTCACAAACACTCGCCGCGGCCGTCAACCACGCGGCCCTCAACGTCGGCAACGCTCTTGGCGCGTTTCTGGGCGGACTCGTGGTGGCCGCCGGCTGGGGTTACCTGACGCCCGCGTGGGTCGGATTGCTGCTCGCGGTGGGCGGAACCATGCTCGCGGTCGTGAGCGTGGCGCTTGAGCGCCGCGCGGCTCTGCGCGCGTAGACCCGCCAAGGCCGAGCCGAGTAGCTCTAGAGACCGCTACCGCCGCCGGGAGCATCCACCAGAATGCCGTCGGAGAGCGCCTGCTTGCGCAAGGCGACCTTCGTGCCCACGTCGATTCCGGCGATGCGGTACTTCTCGCGAATGCGCTTGAGGTAGCTCTTGGCCGTCTCTTCTGAAATGCCGAGCTGGTAGGCCACGGTCTTGACGGGCTCGCCCGCACCGTAGAGGGCCATGACGCGACGCTCTTGCGCGCTGAGTCGCGGCGAGCCACCGACGTCGGCGGCGTTGAGCGCCAGGTCGAGCTCGGCCGAAATGAACGATTCGCCGTTCTTTGCGGCGCGAATGGCTTCGACGATCATGCCAGCGTCTTCGCTCTTCACGAGATAGCCGAGAGCACCCGCGTTGAGGGCTTCGCGCACAACGTTGGGCTCGCTGTAGGTGCTCATGAGCACGACGGGCACCGTCATCGACTTGAGCGTCTGAATCTTGAGCGAGACGGGAATGTTGTCTTTGAGGTCGAGGTCGAGCAATACGACGTCAACCGGAAAGGCCGGGTGCGAGAGCAAGTCGGGCCACGTTGCGACAGCCGCGACCATCTCGATGTCGTCGGCCGCCTGGCGAATCCACTCAGTGAGGGCACCGAGCAACATGCGGTGATCATCAACGAGTGCCAGTCGAATGGGTGACGTCTGCGGCATCGCGGTCACTCCTGCTCTCTCGGGTTGTTCACTGAGCGCGACCGGCGTCGACCGGATTCTCGACACTGCAGTCGAGCTCGATCACCACGGCGTTGCTCGTCGTGCTGTCACTGTATCGCCCGACCCGGTCGAGGGCCTCCCACACACCGGGGTCAACACGATTGCGTTTCAGTCCAGAAACGTCAAAGCGCAGCGGAATCACCAGCCGACCGCCGCCGGCCGTGCGGTTCGGGTCGAGCGGGCCGAGGGCGACCGTCACCGCGCGCAACGGCGAAACTCCCGCGGGGTCGGCGGCGAGCAGCCAGAGCGCGGCGAGCAACGAGTCGCGCTGCACGTCGTCGAGCAGGCCAGCCAGCGTGCCGGGGTCGCTCACGGTCACGCGCCGCCCCAAGTGTTCCGACTCGGTGACGGCGTGGAACAGCCAGGTCTCGCGCCGCCCCTCGATGAGGTGCAAGCGCAGTTCGGTGGCGAGAGTGGATGCTCGAGACGAGTACACCGTAGCCAACGGCAGCTCTGCTTCGCCCGACGCCACGGCCTCGAGCAGCTCTTCAGCGTCGAGATCGAGCCGCTCAAGCTCTTCGCTCGCGAGCATGCCGACA
>JAYUKK010000332.1:0-6634 GCA_043764515.1 Microbacterium sp. | reverse complement strand
CGATCGGTGCATCCATCGGGCTCGCGGTCGGGGCCCTGGTCGGGTTGTCTCCGGTGGCGTCAAAAATGCTCAACCCGACGCTGGGTGCGCTTCGCGCTGTGCCCTCGCTCGCCTGGTTGCCGCTCCTCGTCATCTTCATGGGCATCTTTGAGCCCCCCAAGATCACCCTCATCGCTATTGGTGCGGCTTTCCCCGTCTTTACGACGGTGGCCGGTGCCCTTCGGCACGTTGATCCGCATCTCGTTGAGGCGGGCCGTGCATTTGGACTCACCCGATTCCGTCTCCTGACCGCCGTGCAGCTTCCGGCAGTCGTGCCGTCGATCGTCTCCGGCCTGCGACTCGCTCTTGCCCAGTCGTGGCTGTTCTTGGTCGCCGCCGAGCTCGCCGGTTCGTCGATGGGACTGGGATTCCTCTTGATCGACTCGCAAAACAATGGGCGCATCGGTCGACTGTTCCTCGCCATCATTTTGCTGGGCGTTCTCGGCAAGACGACCGACGCGATCGTCGGTCTGGGGGAGCGCGCCCTGCTGAAGCGGTGGGGATGATCGCGCTAAGGTAAGAGTGTTCGACGTCCTTTAAACACCGTCCTGTGAGGCGGGGAAGGAGGTCAGAGTGGTCGCACGCACTGTGCTGCACGACGCTGACATCACGCGCGCTTTGCGCCGCATCGCCCACGAGGTTCTGGAAAGCCGGCGCGGCGATGGTCGCCTCGTTTTCCTCGGCATCCCGACTCGCGGCGCAACCCTGGCGGAGCGCATTCAGCGCATCGTCGACGAGATCGAACCCGGCGTCTCACACGCCGGGTCGCTCGACATCACGCTCTACCGCGATGATCTTGCCCGCACCCCCACGCGCACGCCCGCTCCGACGCGCATTCCGGCCGGGGGCATTGACGACGCGATCGTGGTTCTCGTCGATGACGTGTTGTACTCGGGGCGCACGATCAGGGCGGCCCTTGATGCTCTCGTCGACCACGGTCGCCCACGGGTCGTTCGCCTCGCCGTCCTGGTGGATCGAGGACACCGTGAGTTGCCGATCCGCGCCGACTTCGTCGGCAAGAACCTGCCGTCGGCCACCTCCGAGCGGGTATCCGTGCGCCTCACCGAGGTCGATGGCGTCGACGAGGTGACGATCGAGCCATGAGACACCTCCTGAGCACGCGCGATCTGGATCGCGAGACGGCAATTCGAATTCTCGACGTCGCAGAAGAGATGTCGCAGACCGCGAACCGCGAAGTACGAAAGTTGCCTCCACTGCGCGGCAAGACGGTCGTGAATCTGTTCTTTGAAGACTCGACTCGCACTCGGCTGTCGTTCGAGTCGGCGGCCAAGCGCCTCAGCGCCGATGTGATTACTTTCAGTGCGAAAGGTTCGAGCGTCTCGAAAGGCGAGAGCCTCAAAGACACCGCGCAAACCCTCGCAGCGATGGGCGCTGACGCGATCGTCGTGCGCCACCACGATTCCGGCGCTGCGCATCAACTCGCCCACGCGGGGTGGATTGACGCCGCGATCATCAATGCGGGCGACGGCACGCACGAGCACCCGACCCAGGCACTGCTTGACGCTTACACGATCCGTTCACGGCGCTTTGGTGCCGAAGCCCGAGGCCGAGACCTCGCCGGCCTGCGCGTCGCGATCGTGGGTGACATTGTGCACTCGCGCGTCGCGCGATCGAACGTGTGGTTGCTGACGACTCTCGGAGCCGAGGTTCTCGTCGTGGCGCCGAGAACGCTGCTCCCGCATGGCATCTCGCAGTGGCCGGTGACGGTGCACGAGCACATCGACGACGCACTCGCAACGGCTCCTGATGCCGTCATGATGCTGCGCATCCAGGGCGAACGCATGCGCGACGCCTTCTTCCCGAGTGCTCGTGAGTACGCGCGTGTGTGGGGTCTCACGGCCGAACGGCTAGCACTACTCGGCCCGGATACGATGATCATGCACCCCGGCCCGATGAATCGGGGACTAGAGATCTCGTCTGCTGCCGCCGACTCTGACAGGTCGACGGTGCTTGCTCAAGTCACGAACGGGGTGTCGATTCGCATGGCCGTGCTCTACCTGCTCGTCGCCGGATCCAGCACGACTGATGGGGCGGGAGACGACCGATGAGCGGCATCGTGATTCGAGGCGCGGCGATCTTTGGCGCTCACGGCGAAGACATTCGCATTCGTGATGGAGTCATTACGGCGCGCGGCTCGCTCACTCCCGAAACCGATGAGCGCGTCGTTGACGCACACGGACTCATTGCACTTCCCGGCCTGGTCGACCTCCACACGCACCTGCGTGAACCAGGGGGAGAGGCGAGCGAAACCGTGCTCACAGGAACGCGGGCGGCTGCAGCAGGTGGCTTCACGGCGGTGCACGCGATGGCCAACACGTCGCCCGTCGCTGACACCGCGGGCGTCGTCGAGCAAGTACAGCGGCTGGGCGAGGTGCACGGCTATGCGACGGTTCGACCCATTGGCGCGGTAACCATGGGGCTCGCTGGCGAGCAACTCGCCGAGATCGGTGCCATGGCGCGCTCTGCCGCTCACGTGCGCGTGTTCAGCGACGACGGTCATTGTGTTCACGACCCGTTGATGATGCGCCGGGCCCTCGAGTACGTCGCAACCTTCGACGGCGTCGTCGCTCAACACGCTCAAGATCCGCGACTCACGGTCGGCGCTCAGATGAACGAGGGCGTGCTGTCGGGTGAGCTCGGCCTCGCCGGCTGGCCCGCTGTGGCAGAAGAGGCCATCATTGCGCGGGATGTTCTGCTCGCCGAGCACGTTGGCGCTCGCCTGCACGTCTGCCACCTGTCGACGGCTGGTTCGGTCGACGTCATCCGCTGGGCAAAGGCGCGCGGCATCGCCGTGACCGCCGAAGTGACACCCCACCACTTGCTCCTCACCGAAGACCTTGCGCGTGGCTACGACGCTCGCTTCAAGGTGAATCCACCGCTGCGTCGTGACGACGACGTGCTCGCCCTCCGAGCGGCCCTCGCCGACGGAACGATTGACATTGTCGCAACCGACCACGCGCCACACCCGGTTGAAGCGAAAGAGTGCACGTGGGCCGAGGCAGCCTTCGGCATGGTCGGGCTCGAGTCGGCTCTGAGCGTGGTGCAGCATGCCGTCGTCGACACGGCAATGCTGAGCTGGAGCGACGTCGCGCGCGTGCTTTCGATTACCCCGGCGCGCATCGGTCGCCTCGACGGGTACGACGCCCCGCTGGAGGTCGGATCACCTGCGAACATCACGCTCGTCGATCCGACACACACGCGCACCTGGAGTACCGCCGATCTTCGCGGCCGCAGTACGAACACCCCGTACACGGGCCAGCAGCTGCCCGGCCGCGTTGTGCACACCGTGCACCGCGGGGTGCTGACAGTTTCCGAGGGCGTGGTGACCGAGGCCGAGGTCGTCGCGGCCGCTCATCAGGAGGTGGCTCGTGGATAGGCTTCTGCCCACGCTGATCATCGGCGGGGTCATCCTCGCCGTGTTTGCGCTCATGCTCGCCGGGTGGCGAGCCCGCCGGCGTCGGCAGTCGGGCCTTGCTCGGCCCATGCTCGCCCCGGCGACACTCGGGGCCGCATCCCTCGTCGTCGACGGCTGGTACGTGGCGACGACACTCGCTGATCAGCCCCTTGAGCGCATCGCCGTGCACGGCCTCGGGTTTCGAGCTCGTGTGTCTGCGGGCGTGCATCCGGAGGGCGTCGTTCTCGCCGTCCGGGGGCAGCACGCGATTCTTGTCGAGCCGGCATCGTTGCGCGGCGCCGGCCGCGCCACTTGGGCGATCGACCGCGTTGTTGAGCGCGACGGACTCGTCCTGATCGGGTGGATGCTCGGCGAAACACCCGTCGACACCTACCTGCGGCTGCCCCAGCCAGGTGCCGCCGCCGCGCTGGTGAATTCCGTGCAGGCGATCACTCCGGAACCCGCCACCACCACCGCAGAAGGAATCGCATCGTGACGACATCACCCGCCGTACTCGTGCTCGAAGACGGCACCCGATACGTCGGGCGCCGCTACGGCGCCGAAGGCCGCACCGTGGGCGAGGCCGTCTTCGCCACGGGCATGAGCGGGTACCAAGAGACCCTGACTGACCCGAGCTACGCGGGGCAGATCGTCGTGATGACGGCTCCGCATATCGGCAACACGGGCATGAACGACGATGACGCTGAGTCGCGCCGCATCTGGGTTGAGGGTTTCGTCGTGCGCGATCCTGCCCGGCGCGTTTCCAACTACCGCGCCACGCGCAGTCTCGACGACGACCTGGAGAGCCAGGGCATCGTCGGCATCAGCGGCATTGACACGCGCGCCCTCACCCGTCGCATTCGAGAAGGCGGGGCCATGCGCGCGGGTGTGTTTTCGGGTGCCGACGCCGACCTGAGCGACGACGAACAGCTCGCGATCGTGCGCTCATCGGCTGAGATGACGGGCCGCAATCTCTCCGCCGAGGTGTCGGTAGACCACATGACGGTCATCGCTGCTGAAGGGCCCTCAATCGGGCGCCTCGCTGTGCTCGACCTCGGCGTCAAGGAGTCGACGCTGCGCCAGCTCGCCCAGCGCGGTTTCGAGGTGCACGTTTTGCCCCAGTCGGTGACTCTTGACGAGCTGCGGGCGATCAACCCCGTCGCCGTCTTCTATTCCAACGGGCCCGGTGACCCCTCGGCGAGCGCAGCGCACGTTGAACTGTTGCAAGGGGTGCTGAAGGACGGGCTGCCGTTCTTCGGCATTTGCTTCGGCAACCAGCTACTGGGTCGCGCACTCGGCTTCGGCACCTACAAGCTGCCCTACGGCCACCGCGGCATCAACCAGCCGGTGCTCGACAAGGCCACGGGTCGTATCGAGATCACGGCGCACAACCACGGCTTTGCGGTGGATGCGCCGCTCGAGGGCGTGGTCGAGAGCCCCGCGGGCTTTGGCCGCGTCGAAGTGAGCCACATCGGCCTCAACGACCAGGTGGTTGAGGGACTGCGCGCGCTCGACATCCCCGCTTTCTCTGTGCAGTACCACCCCGAAGCGGCGGCGGGGCCGCATGACTCCACCTACCTGTTTGACCGTTTCCGCGACCTTGTCGTGGCCCAGACCGAGAAGGCCGACGCCTGATGCCCAAGCGCGACGACATCAACAGTGTGCTGGTGATCGGCTCTGGCCCGATTGTCATCGGCCAGGCTGCCGAGTTCGACTACTCAGGAACCCAGGCGTGCCGCGTGCTGCGCGCGGAGGGCATCCGCGTCATTCTCGTCAACTCCAACCCGGCGACGATCATGACCGACCCCGACTTCGCCGACGCGACCTATATCGAACCGATCACTCCTGAGGTGATCGAGGCGATCATCGCGAAGGAGAAGCCGGATGCGGTGCTCCCGACCCTCGGTGGCCAGACAGCCCTCAACGCGGCGATCGCGTTGCACGAGCGGGGCATCCTCGCGAAGTACGACGTCGAACTCATCGGCGCGTCGTTCGAGGCGATCCACAAGGCGGAGGACCGCCAGCTCTTCAAGCAGCTTGTGCTCGCTGCCGGCGCCGACGTGGCGCGCAGTCACATCGCGCACACGGTCGAGGAGGCCGTTGGGTTCGCCGATGATCTCGGCTACCCCCTCGTCATTCGACCGTCGTTCACAATGGGCGGCCTTGGCTCGGGTTTCGCGCACGATCGCCAGCAGTTGATCCGCATGGTGACCGATGGTCTGCACCAGTCACCGACCACCGAGGTGTTGCTCGAAGAGTCGATTCTCGGCTGGAAAGAGTACGAGCTCGAGCTCATGCGTGACAACGCCGACAACACGGTGGTCGTCTGTTCGATCGAGAATGTCGACCCCGTCGGCGTGCACACGGGCGACTCGATCACGGTCGCACCGGCGCTCACGCTCACCGACCGCGAATATCAGAACCTGCGCGACATCGGCATCCGCATCATCCGCGATGTGGGCGTCGACACGGGTGGCTGCAACGTGCAGTTCGCGGTTGAACCGGCCACGGGGCGCGTCATTGTGATCGAGATGAACCCCCGCGTCTCGAGGTCGAGCGCGCTCGCCTCGAAGGCCACGGGCTTCCCGATCGCCAAGATCGCGGCCAAGCTCGCCATTGGGTACCGCCTCGACGAGATTCCGAACGACATCACGAAGGTCACGCCCGCGAGCTTCGAGCCGACGCTCGACTACGTGGTGGTGAAGGTGCCGCGCTTCGCTTTCGAGAAGTTCCCGGGCGCCGACGTCGAACTCACGACGACCATGAAGTCGGTCGGCGAAGCGATGGCCATCGGGCGCAACTACACCACGGCTTTGCAGAAGGCGCTCCGCAGTCTCGAAAAGCGCGGGAGCAGTTTTCACTGGCAGGGCTCTCCTGGCAATAAGGATGCTCTCATCGAGCTCGCGAAGACCCCGACCGACGGCCGCATCGTGACGGTGCAGCAAGCGATGCGCGCCGGTGCGACGATCGACGAGCTCTTCGCCGCGACCGGAATCGATCCCTGGTTTCTCGACCAGATGGTGCTGATCAACGAGGTTGCCGCCGAGGTTGCGGCCGCCCCCGAGTTGTCAGCCGAGGTTATCCGCCACGCGAAAGACCACGGCTTCAGCGACGCGCAGCTCGGCGAGCTGCGAGGTCTCGACGAGCTCGCGGTGCGCGACTCGCGCTGGGACGCGGGCG
>JAYUKK010000331.1:0-1989 GCA_043764515.1 Microbacterium sp. | reverse complement strand
GGGCTTCCCCGAGCACGGTCTCATCGTGCGGCCCGACGACGCCGACGATCGGCGCGTGACCAAAGACATCCTTGACGCCGATCGCCTCACCACCGCTTTCGAGGCCGCGCGCGCCGAGTCAGCCACAGGTTTCGTTGTCGTCGAGGTCGATCTACGGGCCCACCGCAATCCCCGACGCATGGCACGCATCGGTGAGGCGGCCCTCGACCTGGCCGCGAAGCTTGCGTCGATGTGCCCGGCGTGCGACAGCCCCGGATTCTGGAGGTCCGATCGCGTCTCAGGGATGCCCTGCCGGGCCTGCGGGCGAGCGACCGGGATCACCCTCGCTGAGATCGACCGTTGCCGTCGCTGCGAGCACCGGGTCACGCGCGAGCTCGACAGCACCGCGGGCGCCGACCCCATGTGGTGCGACTACTGCAACCCCTAGGCAGCTGGGGTTCGCGTGAGGCCGACAAGGCGCACGCGACCGTCGCCGCCCCAATAGCAGGTCTGCACGATGACATCGCCGACCATTCCGGCGATCGCGGTCGGTGCTGAATCACCAGCCCGCGCATCGCGCGCATCGGTGACCACGTACACCCCGTCGAGCTCGGTCCCCGCGAGCTCGACGCGATCGCCGATTGCCATGTCGAGCACCACCGCTCCCCCGCAATAGTTGTGGGCCCCCACGATCGGAGCCTCACCACCGAGGTTCATTCGCACCCAGAGGCACTGATCGATCGCTGCTTGGTACCCAACGGTGTCAATGTCGATCGACCATGAGGCGGGGCCCGCGGGTTCGACAACGGCCGATGCCGGCTCCGGCGCTGCGAGAGCGGCAGCTGCAGCTGGCTGGGTAGGGATAGCCGTCAGGTTCGGATCGTCGTTGACCGTCGGCAGCTCGACCGGGGGCGCGTCGGTGCGCTCCGCGAGCGCTCCGACGGCGGACGCCGACACCGCAACCGCGGGCGACGCCGGCACGGCATCCGCCAACGACGCCAACCCCGCCCCCACGGCCAGGGCCATGACGACAACGATGACGCGAGCGCACACCGCCCGCGTGCGCGCTCGATGAACGTCGCGGAACGGGTCGTCGAGCGCCGTCATGATCTACCCGAAACGGCCGTTGACGTAGTCGAAGGTGCGCGAATCGGTGGGGCTCTCGAACATGATGCCGGTGTCGCCCTGTTCGACGATCATTCCGGGGGTACCTTGCGACGCCAAGAAGAACGCGCAGTTGTCAGACACGCGCTGGGCTTGCTGCATGTTGTGCGTGACGATGACGATCGTCACCTCTTTGGCGAGTTCGAGCATCGTCTCTTCAATAACGCGAGTTGACGTGGGGTCGAGCGCCGAACACGGCTCGTCCATCAGCAGAACGCGAGGGCGCACGGCCAGCGACCGGGCGATGCACAGGCGCTGCTGTTGCCCACCCGACAAGCCGCCACCGGGTTGCCGCAAACGATCGCGCACCTCTTTCCAGAGCCCGGCTTTCGTCAGGCTCGATTCGACGAGAGCGTCTTTGACGTCTTTGCTGGCCTTGATACCGGTGAGCTTGAGCCCCGCGATCACGTTGTCGTAGATCGACATGGCCGGGAAGGGGTTGGGCTTCTGAAACACCATGCCGATATCGCGACGAGCTTGCGTCAGGCGGCGCGTGGCGCCGTAGATGTCGTCACCGTCGAGCAGCACTTCGCCCGCGAGCGATGCCGACGGCACCATCTCGTGCATACGGTTCAAGATGCGCAAGAAGGTCGACTTGCCACAGCCCGACGGCCCGATAAGTGCGGTGATCTTGCCCACCTCCATCGTCAGGTCGACACGGTCGAGCACCTTGCGTTCGCCGAACCACGCCGAGATCTGGTGCGCTTCGAGCTCGGCGAGAGCTCCGGCGGGCTCAAGGATACGCTCCAGCTCGGCCTCTCGCTCAGAGACGTGTTCGACCGCAGCCAACTCGCGCGTGGGCGTCAACTCGTCAGCGCTCGCCTCGTTCTCGGCGGGCATGAGCTC
>JAYUKK010000330.1:0-6651 GCA_043764515.1 Microbacterium sp. | reverse complement strand
GGGGTGAGCTTTCTCGGCGTCAACATTTTGGACCAGGCGCCCACGGCGATGTCGTTCGCCGAAGAGTTCGGGGTGACCTACCCGTCGATTCTCGACGTCAACGACGGCAGCGTGCGGCTCGCGTTCGCGGGCCAGGTCGCGCCCGCGGCGACTCCGACGACCCTCGTACTCGATCAGCAGGGCCGCGTGGCGGCGCGTATTTCGGGTCTCGTGAGTGAACCGAGCGTGTTGCGCTCGATGATCACCGACGTGCTCGCTGAAGCCTCGTGAGCCTTCTCGCCGGCGCCCTCGCTGTAGCCGTGAACCCGATCGGCGAGATCGTGTTAAGCGGCAACCTGCTACTTGCCCTGCCGATCGCGCTTGCCGCGGGTTTTCTCGCCTTCGCGTCACCGTGCGTCTTGCCTCTCGTGCCTGGGTACCTCGCCTACATCGGGGGCGTCACGAGCAGCGCCGAACTTGAGCAGAAGCGCGGTCGTCTGCTGCTGGGTGTGGCCCTGTTCGTGCTCGGCTTCAGCGTCGTGTTCGTGAGCTTTTCGATTGTGTTCGCCACAGCGGGCTTGCTGCTGCTGCCGTGGATCGACCTGATCACGCGCATTGCGGGCGTGATCGTCATGCTCATGGGTCTCGTGTTCATCGGGCAGGTGTCGTTTCTGCAGCGTTCGCTCGCGCCGCGCATCCAGGTCGCGACGGGGCTCGGGGGCGCTCCGCTGCTCGGCATCGTGTTCGGGCTTGGCTGGGCGCCGTGCATCGGCCCCACCCTGATCGCCGTCAACGCGCTCGTCATCAACGAGGGAGACATCGGTCGCGCGGCCGTCATTGGCCTGGCCTACTGCCTGGGGCTCGGCGTGCCCTTCTTGCTCGTGGCGCTTGGCTTCCGCTGGGTGGCGGGGGCGACCGACTGGCTCAAGCGCAACATCCGCATCATCAACATCATTGGCGGTGCCCTGCTCATACTCATTGGGCTCGCGATGGTGACGGGGCTCTGGCAGCAGTTCACCTCGAGCCTTCTGGCGGTGATCGGTGGAACCGTTACGCCCCTCTGACCACTACGACAGCGAGGCCCCGGCGCGCCCACCGGGCATCGCGCAGCCGAAGCTCGACGCCGTCGGCTGGCTGCGATTCGCCTGGCGCCAGCTCACGAGCATGCGCACCGCCCTCGTGCTGCTGCTGCTGCTCGCCGTCGCGGCGATTCCCGGCTCGCTCGTGCCGCAGCGCTCGGCCGACCCCAACGGCGTCGTGCAGTTCCGCGACAACAACCCCGACCTGTTCGCGGTGCTCGACGCATTGCAAGTGTTTGACACCTACAGCTCGGTGTGGTTCTCGTCGATTTACCTGTTGCTCTTCATCTCCCTCATCGGCTGCGTGATTCCGCGCACGCAGCACCACTGGCGTGCGCTGCGGGCCGCGCCCCCCGCTACCCCTTCGCGACTCAACCGCCTCGTCGGGCACACCGAGCGCCAGGTGCCGGGGGATGCCGCGGCCGCCCTTGATGCGGGCGAGCGCGTGCTGCGCCGCGCCGGTTATCGGGTTGCCCGGTACGGCGACTCGCCTGGTGCCGGTTCCCTGAGTGCCGAGCGCGGCTACCTGCGCGAGACCGGCAACCTCGTCTTTCACTTCGCGCTCGTCGGGGTGCTGCTCACCGTGGGCCTCGCCGGCGGTTTCGGATACAACGGCCAGCGCGTCATCGTGCAAGAGCAGAGCTTCACCAATCAGTTGACGAGCTTTGACTCGTTCAGCCCCGGCCGGTTCTTCGACGAGACACGGCTCGACCCGTTTTCGATTCGTCTCGACGAGTTTGAGGCCGTCTACGACATCAACCCCGAGACGGGCGCCCCCATCCCGCTTGATTTCACGGCATCCGTCACGGTGGTCGAGAACGGCGTCGAGCGCGCCGAACAGATTCGCGTCAACGAACCCCTCTCGATCGGCGGCACGACGAGCTACCTGCTGGGCAATGGCTTTGCCCCGTGGATCACGGTCTACGACCCCGAGGGCACCGCCGTATTCAGTCAGCCTGTTCCGTTTTTGCCGCAGTCGGCCACGCTGACGAGCCTCGGCGTGGTCAAGGTTCCCGATGGTCTCGACGAGCAACTGGGCATGATCGGCTTCTTCTACCCGACGGCGGCGACGCTCGAATCGGGCGCCCTGACCTCGATCTTCCCCGAGCCCGACCTCCCCGTGCTGACCTTGAACGCGTTCACCGGTGACCTGGGCATCAACGAGGGCGTGCCCCGCAATGTCTACTCGCTGGCGACTGAAGATCTCACTCAGATCACGGGTGGCGACTCGGGAACCGAGTCGCTCGTGCTTCCGCTGGGCGAAACGGCGGAACTGCCAAACGGGCTCGGCTCGGTTGAGTTCACGAGCCTGCCGCGCTTTGTCAGCATCGACGTGCACCACGACCCAACGCAACAGGGGGTCTTCATCTCGGCAGTGCTCGCCCTGCTGGGTCTGCTCGTCAGTCTGTTCGTGCCGCGTCGTCGTGTGTGGATCTCGATCGTGCGCTCCGACGACGACGGCGTGACGCTGGAGTATGCCGGCCTGGCGCGCGGTGACGACCCCGGACTTGAGCGAGCAGTGACTGATGTGGCCGATGCGCACGCGGCAGCGCTCGCGGCGCCCAGCGAGCCCCCTCGGGCCTAGCCCAGCCTCGACTCGATCTGCGTGCGCAGGTCATCGAACGACGAGATCTCTACGAGCTCGCCGTCGATGAAGAAACTCGGCGTGCCCTGCAGGCCGAGGCCGATCGCGTCGGCACGGTCGAGAGCAACACGGTCGAGCGTGGCCGGGTCGGCGACGACGCGGTCATACTCCGCGAGGTCGAGCCCGAGCTGATCAGCGAGGTCGCGGAAGGTCGCGGCTTGCGAACCCGAGCCGGCGCTCCATTGCTGCTGTGTGGCGTAGAGGGCCTCGTACATCTCGACCGTGGCGCCCTGGGCTGCAGCCGCTTCGAAGGCGAGCGCGGCATCCACCGCATGGGGGTGGATGCTCGTGAGCGGGAAATTGCGCACGATGATCGCGACGCGATCGCCGTAGTCGGCCTTGAGCTGCGACACGGCTACCGAGGCGGCGGCGCACGCCGGGCACTGGAAGTCGAGGAACTCGACGAGCGTCACCTCGGGTTCAGTGGGGTTCGTGAGCGCGTGTGAGTCAGCCCGCTGAATCTCGGCCGTGCCGGTTGAGTCGGGCTCGGGCAGCGCCTCGTCGGCGGGGTTCTGGAGGGTGCTGACGAGAATCGCGGTGATCGCGGCGAGAAAGAGTACGACGACGCCAACGGCGATCAGCTGCGCGGTGCGCGGCGACATCGCCTTCTTCGGCATCTTCAGAGTCGGCAGTGCGGGCGTGGTGCCAGGGGGCGTGCGAGACATGCATCGAGCCTGACAGCGTGCTGTTTCGGCGAGAAGGGTCGAAGGGCCCGATGTGTCGTCTCGATCAGACCTCGCTCTCAGGCGTGCGCGCGTAGTCTGAAGGAGCTATGGAGAACCTCGTCGCCCTCTCGCTCGTCGCCATTTACTCGGCCATGGGTGTGTACACGCTCGCGTTCATCATGTTCACCCTCGACCTCGCGAAGCGCAGTGCTGCCCGACCCGTGGTGGCCGTGTCGGGAGCGACCGTCAACACGGCATCCGCATCCGTCGCCGAATCGTCGTCGAGCGTCGCGACCGCGGTGCGTCCGGTCGTGGATGCTGCGCCGGCCTCCGGCGCCACCCGCTACCAGCGCATCGCCTTCGCCCTCGCCGTGCTCGGCTGGCTACTGCACCTCGGGGGCGCCGTGTTGCGCGGTCTTGCCGGCGGGCGTGTGCCGTGGGCCAACATGTTCGAGTTTGGACTCACCGCCACGGCCATCGGTATGGGCGTCTTCTTGCTGGCCCAGTTCTGGAAAGACCTGAAGTTTCTCGGGGCCTACATCACGGGCTTTACGCTGCTTGCTCTCGGCATCGTGACGGTGAACTTCTACGTCGACGTGGTGCCGTTGCCGCCGGCTCTGCAATCGGCGTGGCTCGTTATTCACGTGTTTGTCGCCTCGCTCGCCACCGGCTTCTTCGCCATTGGCGCAGGGCTCTCGATCATGCAGTTGCTGAGCGCTCGCCGCGAGGCCCACAAGGCCGAGGGGCTGCGCTTTCTCGACACTCTGCCCGGTGCCACGACCCTTGAGTCGCTCGCGTACCGCGTCAACGTCGTCGGCTTTGTGTTCTGGACTTTCACCCTCATCGCCGGCGCCATCTGGGCCGAGCGGGCGTGGGGTCGCTATTGGGGCTGGGACACCAAAGAGGTGTGGACCTTCATCATCTGGACGCTCTTCGCGGGATACATCCACGCTCGCGCAACGCGCGGCTGGCGCGGTGAGCGCTCAGCCTGGCTGGCGATCGTCGGCTTCTCGGCCGTCATCTTCAACTACACGATCGTCAACCTCTTCTTCAAGGGGTTGCACTCGTACAGCGGGCTCTAGCCCTGATTCAGTAACGCGTAGCTGCGCGTCAGATGCTCGAGCCACCACGCCGTGCGGTCGGGGTCGGCGGCGAGCCGGTGGAGAGAGTCGGCATCGGCGGCGATGCGGCCCACGGCGATCGCGCCGTCAATAGGCCGCAGAGGCCGAGTCGTGACGTCGTCGGTGAGAAGGGCGGCGGTTCCGAGACCGCAGTCGTAGGGCAGGGCGGGGAGCCGGGCGGCGAGTTCGGCGCCCATCGCGAGCCCGATGCTCGTATCGATGGCGCTCGATACGACGGCGGGTAGCCCCGACTCAGCCACGATCGCGAGCGCTCGCTCGATTCCGCCGAGCGGCGCCACCTTGATGACGAGCAAGTCGGCCGCTTCGGCGCGCGCGACGGCAAGCGGGTCGGCTGCCTTGCGCACGCTCTCATCGGCGGCTACGAGCACGTCGATGCGGTGAATGCGCCGCCGCAGCTCGGCGAGCTCGGGCACCGTCGCGCACGGCTGCTCGACGTACTCGAGGTCACACTGCTCGAGAGCCCGCACGGCGTGCTCGGCTTCGTCGACCGTCCACGCGCCGTTCGCGTCGAGACGGATGCGCCCCGCGGGGCCAATGAGGCGCCGGGTTTCGCGCACGCGGGCCACGTCATCGGCGAGGGTCTCGCCGCGCTCGGCGACCTTGATCTTCACGGTGCGGCACTCGCCAAACCGGCTCAGCACACCCGCGATCTCATCGAGCGGCACGGCCGGCAGTGTGGCATTCACGGGGATGCTTTCGCGCAGCCGCGGCGTGCTCGACTCACGCCAGCCAAAGTCGAGGGCTGCGGCAAGCCACGTGCTGGCTTCGGCGTCGCCGTAGTCGAGGAAGGGGCTGAACTCGCTCCATCCACTCGGGCCGTCGAGCAGCACCGCCTCGCGGTGGCTCACACCGCGGAATCGTGTCACGAGCGGAACGCTGACGACGTGGGCGCGGGCGAGAACGTCGTCGAGCTCGGGCAGAGCATCCATGCCCCACAGTCTGGCACCGTCGCGCGCGTAGGCTGGCGGCATGACCGAGCCGTTTGTGTCTGAGACCTTTGACGCCGCACGCTGGGTGGTCGCGCCCGGCTTCGATGACCTCACGGACCTCACCTACCACCTCGACACGAGCGGGCGCACTGCGCGCATCGCCTTTGATCGGCCCGAGGTGCGCAACGCGTTTCGTCCGCACACGGTCGATGAGCTCTACCGGGCGCTCGACGACGCGCGACAGAACCCGAAGGTGGGCGTCGTGCTGCTGACCGGCAACGGCCCCAGCGCGAAAGACGGCGGCTGGGCGTTTTGCTCGGGTGGCGACCAGCGCATTCGCGGGCGCGGCGGGTATCAGTATGCGGAGGGCGAGACGGCCGACACGGTCGACGCCGGTAAGGCGAGCCGCCTGCACATTCTCGAGGTGCAGCGGCTCATTCGCTTCATGCCTAAGGTCGTCATCGCGGTCGTTCCGGGCTGGGCGGCCGGCGGCGGGCACTCGCTGCACGTCGTGTGTGATCTCACGATCGCGAGCCGCGAGCACGCGCGCTTCAAGCAGACCGACGCTGACGTCGGCAGCTTCGACGCCGGTTACGGCAGCGCCTACCTCGCCAAGCAGGTCGGGCAGAAGGTCGCACGAGAGATCTTTTTCCTCGCCCGCGAGTACGACGCCGAGCGCGCCTACGAGATGGGCACCGTCAACGCGGTTGTGCCGCACGCCGAGCTCGAAGCGACTGCGCTCGACTGGGCCGAGACAATCCTCACGAAGAGCCCCACGGCGATCCGCATGCTCAAGTACGCCATGAATCTCACCGACGACGGGATGGTCGGTCAGCAGCTCTTCGCTGGCGAAGCCACCCGGCTCGCCTATAGCACCGACGAGGCGGTCGAGGGGCGCGATTCGTTCCTGGAGAAGCGCGCGCCCGACTGGTCGCCGTTCCCCTGGCAGTACTAGGCCCCTGGCAGTACTGAGCGGGCGGATGCTCGCGCGGGGCCTCTCAGGCCTCGAGCCCCACGCCCACGCGGTCGAGTACCCCGGCGATAAGCATCGCGCGTGCCCCAGGGTCGGGCACGAAGTCGCGCAGGATGACGGCGAGGCCGTGGGCGCTCGCCTGCGCGAGCATCATGCGGCTCGCCACACGACCCTCGTCGATAGCGGCATCTGGCTCGAGTTCGAGCACAATGTCGCGCACGAGATCGGCGGCGTTCGGG
>JAYUKK010000329.1:0-6756 GCA_043764515.1 Microbacterium sp. | reverse complement strand
GGGTTTCGTGGTGGGCGATACTGGGATCGAACCAGTGACCTCTTCCGTGTCAGGGAAGCGCGCTACCGCTGCGCCAATCGCCCATTCGCATGGGGTGTTGCTGGTGGAACCGAACCTCGATGGTGCTGTGAGGTGGCGACGGGATTCGAACCCGTGTGCACGGCTTTGCAGGCCGCTGCCTCGCCTCTCGGCCACGCCACCGTGGGCAACAGCCCACCTCACAGAGGGCCATTACTCGAGCGGATGACGAGATTCGAACTCGCGACCCTCACCTTGGCAAGGTGATGCGCTACCACTGCGCCACATCCGCATTTCGCGCCCCGTCACCGGGGTGCATTGAGACTCTAGCCCACGTTTTCAGTCTGGGCCAAACCGACCCGCCACTGTGCGCCACAGAGGCCGGTGGCGTTCTGACGAGGCTGGTGGTTTGTGGCAAGATAGGGGCGCACGGGCGATTGGCGCAGTTGGTAGCGCGCTTCCTTCACACGGAAGAGGTCATCAGTTCGAGTCTGGTATCGCCCACCATTTCCTCTCTCCCAGCCCTGCGGGGCTCGGCGCCCCGTCGTCGTCAAATCGTGCGACCGCGGGCTTGCCGCGGCGTGCCACGGCGCCCGAACACGCCAGAAGGCGCCACCTCCTGTCGGAAGTAGCGCCCTCGGTTCCCGCGAGCGGGAGGGGTGATGCAGTGTGCTTACTTGGCGTCGAGCACGTACCCGGCTTCGCCGTGCACGATCGGGTCGATGCCCGCGATCTCGTCTTCTTCCGTCACGCGGAAGCCGATGGTCTTCTCGATCGCGAATCCGATGATGAAGGCAACGACGAACGAGTAGATCATCACCGTGAATGCAGCGATCGCCTGCACGAGCAGCTGCGTGAACGAGCCGCTGTAGATGAGGCCGGTGCCGTTGGCGAAGAAGCCGAGGAACAGGGTTCCGATGAGACCACCGACGAGGTGGATGCCCACAACGTCGAGCGAGTCGTCAAAGCCGAGCTTGAACTTCAGGTCGACGGCGAGGGCACACAGCGCGCCGGCAAGGAGGCCGAGCACGATCGCCCAGCCCGGCGTCAGGTTGGCACACGCAGGCGTGATGGCCACAAGACCGGCGACAGCACCCGACGCGGCACCGATCGAGGTCGGCTTGCCGTCCTTGATCTTCTCCACGATCAGCCATGCCAGCAGCGCGGCAGCAGGCGCAGCAATCGTGTTGATGAATGCGAGGGCGGCGATGCCGTCAGCGGCGAGCTCCGAACCCGCGTTGAAGCCGAACCAGCCGAACCACAGGAGGCCAGCGCCGAGGAGCACGAACGGCGGGTTGTGCGGAACGTGAGCGCCCTTGGCGAAGCCGACGCGCTTGCCGAGAACGAGAGCGAGAGCGAGAGCAGCTGCACCGGCGTTGATGTGTACCGCGGTGCCACCAGCGAAGTCGATCGCTCCGACGCCAAACACGTCCTCTAGGCCGTTGGTGATCCAGCCACCGTAGGAGAAGATGCCGGCCTCAGGGTCGTACGACTCGGTGCCCTCAACGTTCAGACCGAAGTTGAAGACCCAGCTCGCGACCGGGAAGTACACGAGCGTCGCCCAGACACCCGCGAAGATCATCCACGAACCGAACTTCGCGCGGTCAGCGATGGCACCCGAGATGAGTGCCACGGTGATGATCGCAAAGGTCGCCTGGAACGCTACGAACGCGAGCGTGGGGTACGCAGCGGCCGGAGCAGCAGCGTCGGCCACAGCGGCATCGAGGAACAGGTTGCTGGCGTCGAAGAGCCAGGGCGACGGTGCCGTGCCAGAGATCGTCGGAAAGGCGATTGCGTAGCCGTAGACGACCCACAAAACGCCGATGATGCCAATAGCTCCGAAGCTCAGCATCATCATGCTGATGACGCTCTTGGCCTTGACGAGTCCTCCGTAGAAGAACGCAAGTCCGGGAGTCATCAGCAGCACGAGCGCTGCGCAGATGAGGAGGAAGGCAGTATTGCCCTGATCCATGTCAAACCTCTCTTATGGTGGCAAAGGGACTGCCCGACTCGAGGACTCAGGTTCGGGACATGACTCCCCCGGCGAGTCCGGGCACATGCACAGTGTTGGCCGGAGAGGTTTCGGCAGGTGTGTCGCCATGTTTCCCGGGTGTTACACGCGCGGCTGTCAGGTAAACATCGCGTTTCGTGGATGCTCGAATCGCCTAGGAGCTGGCCCTGTCGTCACCGTAGACATCCGGAATGCCATCGCCGTCAGCGTCGACTTGCTCGTCGGCAAGCTGGCGTTTGTAGTGGCGATTGCGCGAGCCGAGCAGGGCGACGGCCACGAGCGCGGCAATCAGCGAGCCGAGCAAGATTCCGACTTTGCCGACATCGTCGAGTGCGCTGCCCTGGCCAAAGCTGAGTTCGCTGATCAAGAGCGAGACGGTGAATCCCATGCCGGCGAGCAGTGCGAGCCCCATGAGGTCGATCCACCGGACGCCGCGCGGCAACGAGACTCCCGGTAGGCGCGTCACGAGCCACGTGGCAACCGTGATGCCGACGGTCTTGCCGACCACGAGACCGAGAATGATGCCAATAGCGACGGGGCTCGTGACGGCATCCACCAGTCCATCCCACCCACCCACGGCGACGCCAGCCGAGAAAAAGGCAAACACCGGCACGGCGACTCCCGCACTCAGCGGGCGGTAGCGGTGCTCGAACAACTCGGCAAGACCCATGCGGTGGCCGAGCCCATCGTCGTCGCCACCGTGCGCTCGCACCGGGATCGCAAAGGCAAGCAGAACACCCGCGACCGTCGCGTGTACTCCCGACTCGTACATGAAGAACCACACGAGCAGCCCGATCGGCATCAAAATGAACCAGGCCGCCGTCTCGCGAGCGCGGAAGAACTCTTGGAATCGCTGCACAATGACGGCATAAATCGCGAGGCCCATGAACGAGGCGATGAGGAACGCCGGCGCGAGATCCGTCGTATAGAAGAAGGCGATGATCGTGATCGCAATGAGGTCGTCGACGACCGCGAGCGTGAGCAAGAAGGTGCGCAGGGCGAGCGGCAACGACGTGCCCACGACGGCGAGCACGGCCAGCGCGAACGCGATATCTGTCGCCACCGGGATGGCCCAGCCGCGCTGCGCCTCTGCCCCCGCATCAAGAGTCACGACAAAGTAGATGATGGCCGGCACCACGACGCCACCGACCGCGGCCACAACGGGCACAAGTGCCTTACGCGGGTCGCGCAACTCTCCGGCAATGAACTCGCGCTTGAGCTCGAGCCCGGCGAGGAAGAAGAAGATCGCGAGCAACCCGTCCGCCGCGATGTGCCCGACCGAGATTTTCCACGACGCGTCGCCGAATCCGATCGACAGGTAGGTATCGCGCAGAGTGAAGTACGCCTCGCCCCAACCAGAATTCGCAACGATAAGCGCGAGCACCGTCGCCGCCAGCAGCAAGATGCCGCCGACGGTCTCGCGTCGCAGAATGCGTTCAATCCAGAGCGACTCGCGGTAGCGACGCTGGGCGCTCGTGAGCGCCGTCGGTGACGCAACAGTCATGAACCCTCCTCTGGTCGAGATTACGTGGTCGTGAGGGCGATCATTCGAGAGGTGGCGCGCAAGTACTTCTTGCGGTACCCACCGCTCAACATGTCGTCGGGGAAAACCTGATCGAGCGGCACCCCCGTGGCGTGGATGCGCACTTGAGCGTCATACAGCCGGTCGACGAGGGCGACGAGGCGGAGGGCATCCGTCTGATTGGACAACACCGTGACGTCAGTCAACCCGACCGCCTCAAGCCCTCTGATGAGGCCCACGTAGCGACTCGGATGAACGGTCGCAAGGTGCGCGAGCACGTCGGAGAAGCGATCGACCGTGACGTCGCCCGTCTCCGCCGTGATGCGCGACGAGAACGCTTCACTCGAGAGCGACACCGCGTGACCTTCGATATCGCGCTTGCGGTAGTCCTCACCATCGATGCGCACCGTCGTAAACCGGTCGGCCAGGGCGTTGATCTCGCGCAAGAAGTCTTGGGAGGCAAATCGGCCCTCGCCGAGAGCGTGCGGCGGAGTATTCGAGGTCGCTGCGATGCGGGTGCCACTCGCGACGAGCTCGCCCAACAAGCGCGACATCACCATCGTGTCGCCCGGGTCATCGAGCTCAAACTCATCAATCGCGATCAGGGCTGCCCCGCGAAAGTGGGCGACGGCTTCCCGGTACCCGAGCGCCCCCACGATTGCGGTGTACTCGATGAACGTGCCGAAGTAGGTGCGCCCCCGCGTGAGGTGCCACAGCGCAGCCAGCAAGTGTGTCTTGCCAACGCCGAAACCGCCGTCGAGGTAGACGCCCGGCTTCGCCACCGGTGCCGACGAGCGCCGCGAGAAGAGCCCTCGGGCCGGGGCGACCGTCTCGCCCGCGAAGGCGCGCATCGCCTCGACGGCCTCGGACTGCGAGGGGTACCGCGGGTCGGGAACGTAGTTCTCGAGGCTCGCGGTCGCGAACTGCGGCGGAGGAATAAGGTGACCGACAAGTTCGGCCGCGGTCATGCCCGGCTGGCGATCGATCAATCGCGCCGCGGTCGTGCCTGGTTGCACCGTCATCGTTCGCCTCGGGCTTGTCGCACTCGGTCACGTAGGGTCGGCGCCCAGCCGGAGTGCGGGTATTGGTCGATGGGCGGTGGTCGTCAGTTTACCGACGCGAACGTGCACGAACGCCGTGCCGCTACCGTTGACCCGTGACCGACCTTCCCGCCTCGCTGGCTGAGATTCGCGATGACTTTCTCGCGTTGAGCGCCGGCGACCGGCTGCAGCTGCTCATGGAGTTCTCGAACGAGCTCCCCGCTCTGCCCGAGACGTTCCGCGAACATCCCGAACTGCTGGAACGAGTGGAAGAGTGCCAGTCACCGGTATACCTGGTCGTGGAGGTTACGCCGTCAGGCCGTGTCGACGTGCACGCCACGGCCCCCGCAGAAGCGCCGACAACGCGCGGCTTCGCGTCGATCATTGCCCAGGGACTCAGCGGGCTTTCTGCGGCCGAGGTGCTCGCCGTTCCTGACGACTTCGCGATCATGCTCGGCTTGAATGGTGCAGTGAGCCCCCTGCGCCTCAACGGCATGTCCGGCATGCTGTGGCGAGTTAAGCGCCAGGTCGTCGCGAAGCTGCCGGCATGATGCTGCGCCGGGTCGTGCCCACCAACGGCGGCGAGCTCGATCTCGCTGCTCCGGATGCCCGCGCCACGCTGCTCGACTGGTACACGCCGCCCTCTCTCGAGTACGTGCGGCTCAACCTGGTGTCAACGCTCGACGGCCGCGCTGCCGGCGCTGACGGCACCTCGGAGTCACTCACGTCGCGCGCCGACCGAACGATTCTCGGGGTTATCCGCGAACTCGCCGATGTCGTGCTCGTCGGCGCAGAGTCAGTGCGGCGCGAAGGATACGTGCGCCCCCGCACGGCAGCTCTCGCGATCGTGTCGGCAAGCGGCGACCTCTCTGGCCATCGGCTCACCGAGCGGCCCGAGCGCACCGCACCGGTGTTCGTGTTCACCACGGCCGCCGGCGCGCGACGTGCCGCCGAAACGGTGCCAGAGGCCACGGTGTTGGCCGTCGATGGCACGTCGAACGAGCGCATTGACCCCATTGAGATCATCGCCACGCTGCGGCGACAGGGGTTTGCTGGCATCGTGGCTGAAGGGGGCCCGCGTCTCGCCGAGCAACTGGTGCGCGAACACCTCGTCGACGAGGTGTGTCTCACGATCATGCCGAGACTGGGCGGCCCCGCGCTCCCGTTGCTCGGCCAGACGGCGGTCGCCGTTACGTCGGTGACGTCGGTGCAGCTGGTCGTCGACGAGTCGGGGGCGCAGTTTGGCCGCTGGTCTCTGTCGGCGTGACGGCTGACGCGCTCAAGCCTTGCTCGTCGAGCCAGACGCGGATTGCGCGATTCCAGCGTTCGGGGTCGAAGTTCCAGAGCTTGGTGTGCCGCGCAACGGCGAAACGTTCGATTCGAATGACATCAGGCCGAGCGGCGGCAAGCGCGACACTCCCGTCGCTGGGCACGAATCCGTCGTCGTCACTGTGCAGCAACAACATCGGGATGCTGAGCTCTGCCGACCGTGCCACGATGTCGAGCCGCTCGAAGTCGATGGGCTCGGCAAGGCCGACCCACCACGCGGCTCGGTCTGACGAAAGCATCGCGAGCGCAGCATCCCGCACCGCCGGTGGGAGGCCTGCGGCCGCCGCTTGAAAGTGGAGAACCGACATCCAGTCGACGACCGGCGACTCGAGCACGACGCCCGTGATGTGCTGCGCAAGAGGAGACCGCGTGATGCACTGCAGGACCGTCGCGCCCCCCATCGACCAGCCCATGAGAACGATGCGGCGAGCACCCGCCTCGCGGGCATACGCGATGGCCGCTTCGACGTCCCGCCACTCTTCGTCGCCGAGCGCGTACCGCCCGTCGTGGCTCGCCGGAGCGTCGCCGTCGTTGCGATAGCTGATGAGAAGGCAATGGTGACCCGCTTCGCGAAACACCCCGACCGCACGGAGACCTTCGGCACGGGTGACTCCGCGACCGTGCACCGCGATCATCCAGTCACCACGGTCGTGCTCGGCGTCGATGTGCCAGGCAGGCGCAACACCGACCGGCGTGCTGATTCCCACCTCGGTGAACGGAAGCTCGAGGTCGGCGGGTGTCAGGTACCACCATCCGGCCCACCGGCCCCGGGATGCCCGCTCGAGGTCGCCGCGCTGAACGCTGTCGAGGCGGCGCAGCACCGTGTGTTCGTCGAT
>JAYUKK010000328.1:0-6778 GCA_043764515.1 Microbacterium sp. | reverse complement strand
CGGTGCCCGCCGCCCGATTCGCCGGTCACGACGCTGTCCGGTGGCGAACGACGCCGTGTCGCACTGTGCAAGCTCCTCCTGAGCAAGCCTGATCTGCTCCTGCTCGACGAGCCCACCAACCACCTCGACGCCGAGAGCGTGGAGTGGCTGGAGAACCACCTGTCGCGCTACGCCGGGGCGGTCCTGGCCGTGACCCACGACCGCTACTTCCTGGACAACGTCGCGCAGTGGATCCTCGAGCTCGACCGGGGTCGCGCCTACCCCTACGAGGGCAACTACTCCACCTATCTTGAGAAGAAGGCCGCGCGCCTTCAGGTGCAGGGCAAGAAAGACGCCAAACTCGCCAAGCGCCTCGAAAGTGAACTCGAATGGGTGCGCTCGAACGCCAAGGGTCGGCAAGCCAAGTCGAAAGCGCGTCTCGCTCGCTACGAAGAGATGGCGTCGGAGGCCGAGAAGACGCGCAAGCTCGACTTCGAAGAGATCGTGATTCCCGTGGGCCCGCGACTCGGCTCGCAAGTCATCGAGGCGACGAAGCTCACGAAGGGCTTCGGCGATCGCGTGCTCATTGACGGGCTCTCGTTCACGCTGCCGCGCAACGGCATCGTGGGCATCATCGGCCCGAACGGTGTCGGCAAGACCACGCTTTTCAAGACGATCGTGGGGCTCGAAGAGCTCGACGCGGGCACGCTCAAGATCGGCGAGACGGTCGACATCTCCTACGTCGACCAGAGCCGTGGCGGCATTGACCCCACCAAGACGCTGTGGGAGGTCGTGAGCGACGGTCTCGATTACATCCAGGTGGGAAGGACCGAGATTCCGTCGCGGGCATACGTCTCGCAGTTCGGGTTTAAGGGCCCTGACCAGCAAAAGAAGGCGGGCGTTCTCTCGGGTGGTGAGCGCAACCGCTTGAACCTCGCGCTCACACTCAAGCAGGGCGGCAACCTGCTGCTGCTCGATGAGCCCACCAACGACCTCGATGTTGAGACCCTCGGCAGCCTCGAGAACGCCCTGCTCGAATACCCCGGCTGTGCCGTGGTCATCACCCACGACCGGTGGTTTCTCGACCGCATCGCCACGCACATCCTTTCCTACGAGGGCACCGACGCGAACCCGAGCTACTGGCACTGGTTTGAGGGCAACTTCGAGGCCTACGAGGCGAACAAGATCGAGCGACTCGGCCCCGAGGCGGCCAAGCCGCACCGCTCGGCGTATCGCAAGCTGACGCGCGACTAGGGGCCGACCTTCATGGCACGCCTACACGTCGCGATTCCGCTGCGGTGGAGCGACCTCGATGCCTACGCGCACGTCAACAACGCGCGCATGTTCACGCTGCTCGAAGAAGCGCGCATTGCCGCGTTCTGGGGCGGTGGAACAGACGGTGCCCCCACGGCCGTGCTCACCACGGGGCCAGGCGCCGACTCGATCACGCTCATCGCCGGGCAGCAGATCGAGTATCGCGCGCAGATTCCGTTCCACCGCGAGCCGCTCGACGTCGAGCTCTGGATCGGCAAGCTCGGCGGAGCGAGCCTGCAGGTCTGCTACGAGGTTTACAGCCCCTCCGGGCACGAGCCGCGCACGCTCTATGTGCGCGCGTCGACGACGATTGTGCTCGCCGACCGCGAGACGGGGGCACCCCGACGCATCACCGACGATGAGCGTGAGGCGTGGGATGCGTACGTCGAAGAACCCTTGGTCTTTCGGCAGCAATAGTCAGGGCCGCTACACCTGCGGAATGCGCACCATTCCCTCCTGCGCGACACTCGCGACGAGCATCCCGTCGCGGGTGAAAATGCGGCCGAGCGAGAGGCCGCGCCCGCCTTGCGCGGTGGGCGACTCTTGCACGTAGAGCAGCCAGTCGTCGACGCGCGCGAAGCGGTGCCACCACATGGCGTGGTCGAGGCTGGCCATCTTGAGCCCGGGGGTAGCCCAGGTGGCACCGTGCCGGCGCAAGATCGGCTCGAGAATCGTGTAGTCGCTCGCGTAGGCGAGGGCAGCGCGGTGCAGATTCTCGTCGTCGGGCAGGGGCGCGGTGCTGCGGAACCACACGGCTTGGTGCGCCACGGGCTCGGGGCCCGGGGTGAAGTAGACGGGGGCATCCACGTGTCGAAGATCGAACGGTCGGCTGTTCGCCCAGTACTGCGCCACCGGGTGGTCGATGGGGCCGAGAATGTCGCGCGCGCTCGGTAGGTCGTCAGGGTCGGGGATGCCGGCCGGCATCTCGGCCTGGTGTTCGAGGCCGGGGTCGACGTCTTGAAAGCTCGCGATCATCGAGAGAATCGGCTCGCCATTTTGGTAGGCCTGCGTGCGCCGGGTCGAGAACGAGCGACCATCGTGAATGCGGTCGACCGAGAACGTGATGTCTTGCTCGTCGTCGCCGGGGCGCAAGAAGTAGCCGTGCATCGAGTGGATGAAGCGATCATCCTCAACCGTGCGCATGGCCGCGAGCACGGCTTGAGCGGCGACCTGGCCGCCGAAGACGCGGCGCTGCGGGGTCCACAGGCTCGGCGCCGTGAAGATGTCTTCGCGCGTGCGAGCGCCCGTGCTCGTGAGCGTGAGCGCGGTGAGCATGTCGGTAACGGGGTCGTGAAGAGGGTCGGTCACACGCGTAGTCTAGGGAGCAATGAACACCGCGTTCGCGCTCTCGTCTGTGCCCGCCGCGCACGACCTCTCTGTGTTGTTGGCGCGCGCTCTGCGCCTTGACGAAGCAGGCGCGGTTCGCCTCATCGCCGATAGCGGCGTGCTTGCTGTCTACGTCGCCGTCATCACGCCCAAGGGTTTGCTCGATCGCGGCCCCACCGTGCTCGGCCTCCGCACCCTGGCCTTGAGCCCCACGGCGGCCGGTGAGCGCACGTTCGACGTCGTGGTGCCGATGCGGTCGCTGCAGGCCCGAGTGGATGCTGCGCTCGCGACCATCGGCGACGACGCGCCCGTCGGCACCGCCGTGACGGTCGGCTTCCCGGCTTCGGTCAGCACGATCGTGTGGGCCGGTATCTCCCCACCGCGCGGGGGATGGCAGCGCATGGCGCCGCTCGCACCCTCAACCTTCGCGGCCGCCGCACGCGCCGGCATCGAGGAGGTCGCCACCGCGATTCCTGAGGGCACGGGCGAGCAGATTGTGCACCGCGTACGCAGCGAAGTGTGGGGTCGCCCCCTACCCGAGGCGGATCACTTGCCCGCGGGCACCGCCTTCGCACTCGAGAGCCTCGGCTTTCTCGGCGACGACCTGGTGCAACAGTTCGCGACCGGCTCGTGGGTGCGTCTGAGCACGACCCGCGGGCACGTGCTCGTCAAGCAGAGCGCGTGGAGCCTGGGCAACTAGCTCGAGAACGGCAGCGCCGAGATGGCGCCAAAGATCTGTACCGTCCAGACGATGCCGAGCACGATTCCGAGAACGAATCCTGCGACAATCGTGGCAATCGTGACCCACATCACCGACAAGCCCTTGCCCGTGCGACGGTTGGCGACGACGGCGCGGCCGATCGTATAGACGGCAGAGCTGACGACGAACATCAAGAAGATCCACGCCCAGTGGAAAGGCTGCGGAACACCGCGCCGTTGCAGCTCGCGCCAGTCGAGGTACGCGAACCAGATGATGAGGCCGGTGACGATCCAGCCGAGAACGATCGAGACCAGGTAGGCGGGCGAGAGCAAGAAGCTGAATGCGCTGAGGCCTGTCGGGTCGGCGAGAAGGGCCTCCACGTATCCCGACCAGTCGATGAAGAGAAGCCCAAAACTGGGCAGCCACGGCAGAAAGACGATCAGCCAGATCCAGGGGGTGTTGGGGTCAGTGCCCTCAGGCGCGCGTTGTGCCTGAACGGTGGCAACCGACGAGTAGGGCGTCTCGAGGGTGTCGGTCCACTTCGTGCCATCCCACCAGCGGCGCTGGGCGCTGCCGGCCGGGTCGGGGTACCAACCGGCAGGAGTCGATGAAAGGGTGGGATCGGTCATGGGGTCTCCTCGAACGGGGCGATCAGGGCTGGCGCGGCGCGCCGCCTACGGGGTGAGGTTGGTGAAGTCGACGTTGGTCAGCGAGACCTGCACGAGGTAGATCGCGAGCCCGAACGACACGATGATGCCGAGCACGATCGTGGCAATCGTGATCCACAGCGACGCCATACCTCGCCCCGTACGGCGTCGTGCCACGATGGCTCGGCCGATGGGGTAGACGGGCCACACGCTCGCGAGCACCAAGAACGACCACGCCCAGTGGAACGGTCGCGGAACTCCGCGGCGGCGCAGTTCGCGCCAGTCGAGAAACGCGAAGAGCACGAAAAGAATGTTGGTGATCCAGCCGAGCGCCGTCACGGCGAGGTAGCCCGGCGTGGTGAGCAGGGCCAGCTGACCAGCCGCGCTTGTGTCGGTCAGCGACGCGACGATGAACTGTTCCCAGTCGATCAAGAAGATCGAGAGCAACTGCAAAACGGGAATGGCCATCAGCGGCCAGATCCACGTCGTGTAGGGGTCGGTGCCCTCGGGAGCCTTTTCGGGTTGCGTGGCCGCGGCCGTCGAGTACGGCGTCTCGAGGTGATCGGTCCACTGCGTGCCATCCCACCAGCGGCGCTGGGCGCCACCGGCCGGGTCGGAGTACCAGCCGGCGGGAGTCGACGGAACGGCGGGATCGGTCATGGGGTCTCCTCGAACGTGTTGACCATAGAAAAGGCGGCTCGCTCCAGATAATCCCACAGCGTGGTTTCGAGCAGGGGAGCGAGGGCGAGGCTGTCGACCGCGGCGCGCATGTGACTCAGCCAGTGATCGCGGGCATCCGGATTGATGTGAAAGGGGTTGTGGCGCATCCGTAATCGCGGATGCCCTCGCTGCTCGCTATACGTGCCCGGCCCGCCCCAGTACTGCTCGAGAAACGCGGTGAGTCGCCAGATGGCGCCCTCCAGGTCGTCCTCGGGGTACATCGGCCCCAGCACCGGGTCGGCGGCGACGCCCTCATAGAAGCGGCGAACGAGACGCTCGAAGGTCTCGTGGCCGCCGATCTGCTCGAAGAAGCTGGGGCTCTCGGTCACAGGTCACTGTCTTCGGGAGGGGTCACGGGGCGACGGCTCGAGCGCGCGGCTTCGCGGGCGTCGATGCCATCCATGACGATGCGGTTGAGCGAGGGCACGGCCACGCCCATTTCGTCGAGCGCGAGCTTAAGGCGCAGCCGTAACGCCCGCGCCATGTCGAACTGGTCGCCCGAGCGCACCTTCATGACGAGACGGATGACGAGGGCCTCTGCCGAGATCGACTCGATGCCCCAAATCTCGGGCGGTTCGAGCACCTTGCGCTTGAACTCGGGCTCGGCGGCCATCGCATTGGCGGTGTCGAGCAGCACACGCTGCACCTCGTCGACGTCAGAGGTGTACGGCGCGGGCAGGTCGATGATGACGCGCGCCCAGCCCTGCGACTTGTTGCCCACGTTGATGATTTCGCCGTTGCGCACGTACCAGAGCACTCCGCCGACGTCGCGCACTTGCGTCACGCGCACGCCCACAATCTCGACGACGCCGCTCACGGGCCCTTGCGTCGACTGCAGCTCGACGATGTCGCCGACGCCCAGCTGGTCTTCGAACACCATGAAGAGGCCGTTGAGCATGTCTTTGACCACGTTCTGCGCGCCAAAGCCCAGGGCCGCGCCCAAGATGCCGGCCGAGGCGATCAGTGCCGTGACCGAGAAGTTGAGCTCGCCCAGAACGAGCACGATGGCGACGGCCACGATCGACCAGGTGACGAGGTTGTTGAGCACCGTGCCCATCGTGCGCGTGCGCTGCACGACGCGAACGGCGTGTAGCGGCGACGAGCTGATCTCGACGGTGTGCTCGACGTTCTGCGCCTTCTTGACGCCCGACACAACTCGATCAACCACGCGGCGGATGATGACGACGAGCACCCAGCGCAGAATCACGGCGCCGATGATCACCCCGGCGATTCGGATCGGCGGCTCGTAGGTCGTCAGAAAGTTGCCGATCATCGCCCAGAACGTGGCCCAATCGAACCCCGTTGCCGCTGCGCCTTCGACCATGGTCACTACGCCCGATCGCGCGCCTGGGCCGCCAGTGCACGCTCGACGCCCGCGAGGTTCTCGGTGACGAGGCGCCGCAGGGCCGGCGAGGCATCGGTGTTCGCATCGAGCCACGTGTGCGTCGCATCCACCAACGCCTGCGAGGCGAGCGGAGTCGGGTAGAGGCCCAGCACGATGTATTCGGCGATCGCGTGCGTGCGGCTTGACCACACCTCGGTGAGCATGTCGAAGTAGGGCTGCACGAGTCCGTCGAGCGACCCCGGGTCGTTGACGTGCGTGTAGCCCATGGTCGTCATGCGCACGATCACGTTGGGCAGGTCGTCGCTCGCGACGAGCGAGTCGAACGCCGCGCGCTTGTCGTCGGCGCTCGGCAGGGCCGCCGCCGCGCGCGCCGCTGCCTGCTGGCCGTTCGAGGTGTTGTCGCGGGCGAGCGCCGCATCGACGTCGGCTCGGGATGCTGCGCCATTAAGCGCCAACCCTTCGAGCAACTCCCACTCGAGGTCGGTGTCAATCTCCACGCCCTCGAGCGTGATCGAGCCGTCGCGCAGCCCGCGCAGCGTCTCAACGTGGGCGGGAGTGCTCGCAACATTCGCAAAGAACTTGACGAATTGGAACTGGCTGTCGCTGCCCGCTCCGGCCGACCCAGCAAGGGCCCACAGCGCGTCACCGATCTCGGCGATGATGCCCGGCCGGGCCGCGGGGTCGACATAGAGGCGCGCAACGGTGAGCAGCTGCATGAGCGTCGTGCGCACCGTGGTCGACTCGGTC
>JAYUKK010000327.1:0-6779 GCA_043764515.1 Microbacterium sp. | reverse complement strand
CCTGAGTCGACGTTCTTGGGTGACCCGACGCCGGTGGATTACCGGGCGGCGAATGGTTTTGGTGACACTGCTGAGGCCACCGTCACGATCACGTACGTCGAGCCGACCGGGTCGTTCTCGCTCGCTAAAGAGGTCGTCGGCGACTTCGGCGACAAGGTGCCGGCCGACACCGAGTTCACGGTGCTCTACAGCGTCAACGGCGCGCCGGGCATCCCGGTGACGTTGATCGACGGCGCTGCGCCGATCGTGATCGACAACCTCCCCATCGGGGCGATCGTCACCTTCACCGAGGAGCCGGCGCCTGTCATCGACGGTGTCGAGTGGCAAGATCCGCAGTTCGATCCGGAGAGTGCATCGATCACGGTGACGCTGGAGCTCATTCCCGTCGTTGTGTCGAACGTGGTCGACCTGACCACGTTGGCACCGCCGGAGATCTCGAGCCAGGCATACGTCGATGGTGTACCGAACGGAACGATCACGTCGGGCCCCGTCACGGTCGTTGACCGCGTCTTCTACCTCAACCTGGTGCCCGGCGACGAGTACCGGTTGGAAGGCGAACTCGTCTATATCGAGAACGGTGTGATCGTCTACACCGGCATCACGGGCAGCGGCGTGTTCACGCCGACGACCGAAGACGGTACGACCGAGGTCATGTTCCCGTTGACGGCAGAACAAGTAACCGAGTTGACGGGCAAGAAGTTGTTCATCTTCCTCACTCTCTTCAACGAGGCGGACGATGAAGTGGCGTTCGATGGCGCAACGCTGGCAACGTCGTCGTGGTTTGACACGACCGACGAGTGGTTCACGATTGCTCCGGCCGGTCTTGCCCTCACGGGTGCCGCATCGACGATCAGCGTTGCGGGAGCCGGCCTGTCAGCACTCGTCGGTGGTTTGCTGCTGCTGGTGTTCGGCCGACGTCGCCGCACGCAGGGTCGGACCGCCGCGGCATAGACCGCGGCGGGGTCTGACGCCCCTCTGCATGCCCCCCGGCTTCGGGCGAGGGTGTGCAGAGGGGCGTTCTGCATGACGAGACGGCTCGCTACGGCGCGCGCACGACGCGCGGCAGAGGCGAACGATGGCGGAGAATGGGGGATTCGAACCCCCGAGGGCTTGCACCCAACACGCTTTCCAAGCGTGCGCCATAGGCCACTAGGCGAATTCTCCTGGTGCAGCGCCCTCGACAGGATGCGGGGGCGACGACAGTGAATCCTACCGGTAAACTGATCGCGGCTCCTCGCGTGGCGTCATCCAGGCCAACTCCCCCAGGGCAGAAATGCAGCAAGGGTAACCGGGCTCTGTCGGGTGCGCGGGGAGTCTTTCTTATGCTCCCGCTCTAGGCTGGGGGCAATGTCACGCAGCATCTACATCACGTCAGCCGAAGGCAACTCGGGCAAGTCGACGGTGGCCCTTGGGCTCGTCGACTCGTTGAGCCATCGCGTGAAGCGGGTCGGGGTGTTTCGGCCGATCTCTCGCTCTCGTGATGAACGGGATTACGTCTTAGACGTACTGCTCGCCCATGACGGCGTCGACCTTGATTACGAGGCAGCGATTGGCGTTGGCTACGACGAGGTGCACGCCGACCCCGAGGCTGCTCTCGCCGTGATCGTCGAGCGTTACCACGCTGTCGCGCAGCGCAGCGATGCCGTGGTGATCGTCGGCAGCGACTACACGGATGTGTCGAGCCCTACGGAGTTGTCGTTCAACGCGCGCATTGCCGCCAACCTGGGTGCCCCCGTGCTGCTCGTGGTCGGTGGGCGCGAGGGCGGTGCGGCTGGCGGGCGTGGGCTTGCTGACGTCGAGGCGCGTTCGCCCGACGACATGCGCCGGGTTGCCGAGGTGGCCGTCGCCGAGCTCGACCATGAGCACGCACAGCTGCTGGGCATCATCGCCAATCGTGTTGACCTTGAGGCGCTTGACCCCGTGGTTGCGGCCGTGCAGACCGTGGCCCCCGAGGCGCTCGTGGCGGCCATCCCCGACGACCCGTACCTCATCGCGCCCACGGTCGCCGCGGTCATGGAGGCCTGCGGCGGCGTTTTCGTGCGCGGAGACGAGGCGCTACTCCAGCGCGAGGTACTCGGCGCCGTCGTCGCGGGCATGTCGATGGAGAACGTGCTCCCGCGCCTGACCGAGGGCGCCGTGGTGCTTATTCCCGGTGATCGTAGCGAGGTACTGCTCGCGGTGCTCATGGCGCACGCGAGCGACACGTTCCCGAGCCTCGCGGCCATCGTGCTCTACGGCGGATTCGAGACGCCGGATGCGGTGCAGAGCCTCGTCGACGGCCTCGACCCGAGCCTGCCGATCATCCGCGCCGCGTCGGGCACCTACGACACCGTTCTGGCCATCATGGGTGCGCGCGGCCGACTCGCGGCCGACAGCCAACGCAAGTACGACACCGCGCTCGCGCTGTGGGAGCGCCACATCGACGCCGAAGCGCTCATGAACCGGCTCGACGTGACGCGCTCAGAGGTGGTGACGCCGCTCATGTTCGAGTTCGATCTGCTCGAGCGTGCGCGCGGCGACCGCAAGCACATTGTGCTGCCCGAGGGCGATGACGACCGCGTGCTGCGCGCGGCCGGCACACTGCTGCAGCGCGGGGTCTGTGCGCTCACGATTCTGGGTGACGAGCAGGCCGTGCGCGCCAGGGCCGCCGAGCTGGGGCTCGACCTGTCGGGAGCGAGCATCCTCTCGACGCACGATGAGGAACTGCGGCATCGTTTCGCTGAGGAGTACGCGCGGGTGCGGGCCCACAAGGGCGTCAGCTACGAGACGGCGCGTGATGTCGTGACCGACGTCAGCTATTTCGGAACCATGATGGTGCATTTCGGGCTTGCTGACGGCATGGTGTCGGGGGCCGCGCACACCACGGCTCACACGATTCGCCCGAGCTTCGAGATCATCAAGACCGACCCGGGCGTGAGCGTGGTGTCGAGCGTCTTTCTCATGTGCCTCGCTGACCGCGTGCTCGTCTACGGAGACTGCGCCGTGATTCCCGACCCGACGAGCGAGCAACTTGCTGACATCGCGATTTCGTCTGCCGCCACGGCCTCGCAATTCGCGATCGAGCCGCGCGTGGCGATGCTCTCGTATTCCACGGGTGACTCGGGCGCGGGCGACGACGTCGAGAAGGTTCGCGAGGCCACGCGCCTCGTGCACGAGCGCGCCCCTGAACTGCTCGTGGATGGCCCGATGCAGTACGACGCGGCCGCCGAGCCGAGCGTCGCCGCCTCGAAGATGCCCGGCTCGCCCGTCGCGGGACGCGCGACCGTCTTCGTCTTTCCCGACCTCAACACGGGCAACAACACCTACAAGGCCGTGCAGCGCTCGGCGGGTGCCGTGGCCATCGGTCCGGTGCTGCAGGGCTTGCGCAAGCCCGTCAACGACCTCAGCCGCGGAGCCCTCGTGAGCGACATCGTCAATACCGTGGCGATCACGGCGATTCAGGCGCAACGCACGCCTCCGCCCGCGACCATGCCGGTGTCGACCATCGGGGGGGTCGTGTGACCGCGCGCGTCTTTGTCGTCAACTCGGGCTCGAGCTCGATCAAGTACCAGCTGGTTGATGTGGTCACGGAGGAGGTCGTGCTCTCGGGCCTGCTCGAACGTCTCGGGCAGCCCGGCGGCGACGCCGCCGATCATGTGGCGGGGATGCGCGTCGTGCTCGATCGCCTCGGCTCAGACGCAGCGTCAATCGCCGCCGTCGGCCACCGCGTCGTGCACGGCGGCTCGATCTTCACCGCACCCGTCGTCATCGATGACGAGGTCGTGGCCGGCATTGAAGCGGTCAGCGCGCTCGCGCCGCTGCATAACCCGGCGAATCTCGCGGGCATCCGTGCCGCTCGCTTGGCGATGCCCAACGTGCCGCACGTGGCTGTCTTCGACACGGCTTTTCACCAGTCGATGCCCGCCGCGGCCTCGACCTATGCGATCGACCGGGCCGTCGCGGCCGAGCATGGCATTCGCCGCTATGGCTTTCACGGCACGAGCCACCAATTCGTCGCGGGCCGGGCAGCCGTGCTGCTGGATCGCCCTCTTACATCGCTCAAGCTCATCCTGCTGCACCTCGGCAACGGCTCATCGGCCGCGGCGATTGACGGCGGCCGGTCGATCGACACCTCGATGGGCCTTACCCCTCTAGCAGGTCTCGTCATGGGAACGCGCTCCGGCGACGTCGACCCGGGAGTGCTTCTGCACCTCGAACGCGCCGGTCTGCCGGTCGCCGGGGTCGACGCCCTGCTCAACAGTCGCAGCGGTCTGCTCGGTCTCGCCGGTTCGGCCGACATGCGTGACGTCACCGCGGCCGCTGACGCGGGCGATGCGGATGCTGAACTCGCCCTCGACGTGTGGGCCCACCGCATCCGGCACTATGTGGGCGCGTATCTCGCCCAGCTCGGTGGCCTCGACGCCGTGGTTTTCACGGCCGGAATCGGCGAGAACTCAGCCCCCCTGCGCGCCCGCGCGCTCGCGGGTTTGCAGCACCTCGGCCTCGCCGTCGACGCCGAGCGCAACGCCGAGCGCTCGCGCGCGCCGCGGATCATTTCGCCCGACGACGCCCCCGTCGCCGTGCTCGTCGTGCCCACCAACGAAGAGCTCGCGATCGCGCAGGCTGCCGCTACCCTCGTCGGCTGAGCGCGAGGGGTGGGATGCCCGGCCTGGGCATCCGAGGTGACGACTACGCTGGGCACGTGGTTACCGCCCTTTATCGTCGCTATCGGCCAGAGTCGTTTGCCGAGCTCATCGGTCAGGCGCATGTGACCGACCCCTTGCGGGCGGCGCTGCGCGGCGACCGGGTCAACCACGCCTATTTGTTCAGCGGACCTCGTGGCTGTGGCAAGACGACGTCGGCGCGCATCCTTGCCCGCTGCCTCAACTGTGCCGAGGGCCCGACCGACACCCCGTGCGGCGTGTGCCCGAGCTGCGTCGAACTCAGCCGCGACGGTGGCGGGTCGCTCGATGTTGTCGAGATCGACGCCGCGAGCCACAACGGCGTCGACGACGCACGCGACCTCCGCGAGCGCGCGGTGTTCGCGCCGGCGCGTGACCGCTACAAGATCTTCATTCTCGACGAGGCGCACATGGTGACGCCGCAGGGCTTCAACGCGCTGCTCAAGATCGTCGAAGAGCCGCCCGAGCACGTGAAGTTCATCTTCGCGACGACCGAGCCCGAGAAGGTCATTGGCACGATCCGCTCGCGTACGCACCACTACCCCTTCCGGCTCGTACCGCCCGCGCAGTTGCTCGAGTATGTGCAGCACCTCAGCGAGACCGAGAAGGTCGCGATCGAGCCCGGCGTGCTTCCGCTCGTCGTGCGCGCCGGCGGCGGATCGGTGCGCGACACGCTCTCGTTGCTCGACCAACTCATGGCGGGCAGCGACGACGCGACCGTCACCTACGAGCGAGCCGTGGCACTGCTCGGCTACACGCACGGCGCGTTGCTCGACGAGGTCGTCGTGGCCATCGCGGGTCGGGATGCGGGGGCAGCCTTCCACGCGGTCGACCGCGTCATCCAGACGGGTCAAGACCCGCGACGGTTTGTCGACGATCTCCTCGAACGCTTGCGCGACCTCATCGTGGTGCAGGCGACCGCGGATAGCGCCGCTTCGGTGCTGCACGGCATCCCCGCCGACGACCTCGCGAGCATGCGCACGCAGTCCGCGATGTTTGCGCCCGCAGAACTCTCGCGGGCGGCCGACGTGGTCAACCGCGCCCTCACCGAGATGACCGGCGCGACCTCCCCCCGGCTGCACCTCGAGCTCATGACGGCACGGGTGCTCGTCGCGCTCGGCGCCGATGGAGTTGCGGTAGCGCCCATCGCGCGTGCGGTGGCCCGCGCGGCAGCTGCGCCGGTCGCGCCTGCCGCGGTTTCACTCGCTGCAGAGCCCGCCGCGCCCCCGCCAGTTTCTGCGCCCGTGGCTTCCGCGCGTACTGAACCCGCTGCACCGTCGCCCTCTGCGCCATCCCCATCTGCACCGTCTCCCTCTGCACCCGAGCCCGAGCTCGCGGCCGTCACGCTCGACACGATCCGCGCGGCGTGGCCCGCTGTGCTCGATGCCGTTCAGCAGACCAAGCGCAGCTCGTGGACGGTGGTCTTCGGCACCACGGCCGTCGCCCTCGACGACGACGTGCTCACGCTTGCGTTCCCCACTGAGGCAGACGCGGCCGCGTTCAAGCACCGCGCAGCCCCTGCCGACAGCGTGAGCGAGCACGTGCGCGCCGCCATCCAGTCGGTCGTCGGCGCGCGGGTTAAATTCCGCGTGCGCGTCGAATCGACTCCGGATGCCCGACCGTCCCTCGGCGGAGCCCCTACCAGCCCGACCGATGCCCCGGCGGATGCCCCCGCCGACCCCGACCCGGCCCCCACATCTGCGCCAGCGCCCGAGGCGTCAGCCGCACCTGCACCGGCGCCGGCACCCGCACCGGCACCGGCATCCGCGAGCGCGTCCGCCGGCCCCGTTACCGACTGGGTCGTGACGGCGATCCCCGGCGCGGTCGCAACCCCGGAGAGCATCCCGTCGCCCGAATCTGCCGAATCAGCAGAGTCACCGGCGTCTGCGCCGGAGCCCGAGGCACCACCGCGACCGGCCGTTCAGCACCAGGCCGAGGTCAACGGCCGCCAGCGCTACGGAGAAGCGGTGGTGCGCGAGGTGCTCGGAGCGACCTTCCTCGTCGAAGAGACGCTCGAGCCGCTCGTGACCGCGGGGGGAGCGGACCTCTTCGCCGATGCGCTCACGACCGACCCTGGATCGCCAGCGGCACCCGCCGTCGCGCACGACCCCGACCGAC
>JAYUKK010000326.1:0-2036 GCA_043764515.1 Microbacterium sp. | reverse complement strand
GCCCGCGGCCGACCTCGCCATCGCGCTGGCGGTCGCGAGCGCGCGCCGCGAGAAGGCTCTGGATGCGCACCTCGCCGCCATCGGAGAGATCAGTCTTGCCGGCGAGATCCGCGCGGTATCGGGCGCCCCGCAGCGAGCGGCCGAAGGCGCACGCCTCGGCTACACCACGGTGATCGACGCATCGGCCCTACACCTGCGGGAAGCCGTGCGGCTCGCGTTCGCGAGCGCGCACGACGAAAAGCTCGACGTCCCCGAGTTCTAGCCTCGAGCACTACTCGGCGCCGAACCGCAGCGCCTCGAGAACGTCGTGCGGATCAGCCTGCATCGCGTGCGGGCCCGCGACATCGAACCAGATGCCCTCGAGCACGCCGATGTTCTGCTCGAGAAAATCGGTGAGCGTCGCGCGGTCGTAGGGCAGCACGCGGTGCTCGGGCTCCTCGGGAACCATTGCGATGTAGGTCTGCGGGCTCGAAAAGAGCAACAGCATGTACTTGTCGGCCTCACCCCGCCGAAACACCCGCACCTGAGCCGGGCCGTCAACCACGAGCAGCGGCACGATCACGTGGTCGTTGCGCAGAGCGAACGCCACGGCGGCGGCGTCTTGACGCTCGAGGGCAGCATCCAGTCTCTGCTCGGGCGGAAGCGTCGAGGGAGGCAGCGGCGCGAGGTGGCCGGAGGCGCTGCGGCGCGGTTGCGACGAACCGGGACGTTTCTTCGGGCTGTTGGTGGACATCCCGAACAGCCTACGCCGCGAGGGCGAGCCTCAGTTGAGGATGAACGGGCGGTCGTCGGCGCTCGTGAACTCGCCGACGCTCACACTGAGCCGGTAGGTCGCTCCGCCCGCGATCACGGGGTCGCGCTCGGCAGCGCAGTCGTCGGCACTTGAACGAGTGCGGCTCCATGCGAAGGGCGTCGTCGGCAACGGCTCGCCTGGTTCTAGCGTCACCTCGGCAGCGATACCCGGCTCTTGGCAATCGGTCGACGCCCAGATACGGTCGTCGCCCGACGTGATGACGTAGCTCTGCACGTCGCTGCCCGCCTGAATCGAGCACGCGGTCGTGCCGGTGTTCAGCACGGTCAGCGACAGCAACGGTTGTTGGCCCGCCGGGTACGAGGTGGCGTCCGTCACGGCGGTGACGGTGACCTGCGCCGCGGTACACGCGGCGACGTCGCCATCGGTCGCCGTCTCGTCTCCGCTCGCGCCGGGCTCACTCGACTCGGTGGTCGTCGGTTCTGGCGTTGGCTGGTCGGCGGGGTCACCCGCGCCCGGCCGAACGATGATGAGCACGATGATCAGCAGCACGGCAAGCGCGACAATGCCCACCACAATGCGGCGGCGCCAATAGACCTGCGGCGGCAGCGGCCCGACCGGATTGCGGATCGTCGACATGGCGCAAGGGTAGGGCCGGTTCGCGGCCGCGGCCGGATGCTCGCTCGGCGTGTGCCCGAACGCTCAGGTACCTCTACACAACCTTGAGCATGCGCGTGTTGCCCAGCGTGTTCGGTTTGACCCGCGAAAGGTCGAGAAACTCGGCGACACCCTCATCGGGTGATCGCACGAGTTCGGCGTAGACCTCGGGGTCGATGAGCAGCTGTTCGTCGATCGGGACGAAGCCGTGACGGCCAAAGAAGTCGACCTCGAACGTGAGGCAGAACAAGCGCTGCAGGCCGAGTTCGCGCGCCTCATCTTCGAGGCTTGAGAGCAAGGCATGCCCGACCCCGCGCCCCCGCCACGCATCACTGGCCACGAGGGTGCGAATCTCGCCGAGATCTTCCCAAATCACATGCACGGCACCGCACCCGATGACCGCACCCGTGACATCGTCGACGGCGACGCGAAACTCTTGCAGCGACTCAAAGAACACGACGAGCTCTTTGCCGAGAAGGATGCGCTGCTGCACGAGCGGCTCAACAAGCTGCTTGATAGCCCGCACATCGGCGGTGCGTGCCCGTCGCACGCTGAACCCGGTACTCGTCACGGTTCCAGCCTAGAGCCGCCGGAACACCGAAGCGCCCCGGCCGTGTGACGGGCCGGG
>JAYUKK010000325.1:0-6872 GCA_043764515.1 Microbacterium sp. | reverse complement strand
CTTCGAAGTCTGCGTTCGAGGTGTCGTCCGCTGGCGCGGTGCAGGCGGTGAGGGCCAGAGCCGCAACGGCAGCGGTGGCGCCCAGCTTCATTGCTGTGGTGGTTCGCATGACCTGTCTTTCTGTGCGTAGTGAGGGCGGGCGGCGGCGTTTCTGTCGAGTCGGTATCGGGAGCTCGCATCGGCCTCGGTGTTGCTCGGGCGGTGCGATCGTCGGTTTCGTATCGGTCGTCGGGGTGTGGTGGTGTCTCGCGACCGTGGGGCCGCGATGCCGTCCGGCTGCCGCAATGTTTCCGGCAACATTTATATTGTTATCGGTAACATTTGTTGCTGTCAAGGGCGGATCGTCGGTCTCTCCCGTCGTGCGAGTCAGCGCGGCGGCGCGGTGGATGCGCGCACGACGAGCTGCGGCTTTATGAACGCCCCGGTCTCGGGCCTTTCATCGCCGCGGATCTGCGCCATGAGTGCGTTGAAGATGTACGTACCCTGCTGCTGGAAGTCGATGCGAACCGTCGTCAACGACGGGGTGTAGTACTCGGCTTCGGGAATGTCGTCGAATCCCGTGACGCTGATGTCGGCGGGGCACCGCACGCCGGCTTCATCGAGGGCTCGCAGCGCTCCGAGCGCGATCTGATCATTGGCGGCGACGATCGCCGTCACGGTCGGATCGATTTGCCCGCTCGCCACCGCCGCATATCCCGATCGGGGCGTCCAGTCTCCCTCGATGATCGGATGCGCGCGTAAACCGCGCTCGAGTGCGAGCTGCTCGAAACCATTGACACGAGCCTGGGCAGCCAAGTAATCCATCGCTCCCGTGATGTGGACGATCTCGTGGTGACCGAGGTCGATGAGGTGCTGAAGTGCGAGCTGGATGCCGACCGCATTGAACGACTGACCTACTGGGCCGGGCAGGTCCGCCGGGCCCGAGTCGAGGTAGAGGGGGGCATCGATCGCCAACTCGGCGATCGCATCGTGGATGCGATCAGAGACGGCCAAAGCGACGACGCCCGCCAGATCTTGGCCACGGATGACGTCGATCACTTCTCGCAACGACTCCGAGTTGTCAACGTCAATCCCAATGATGTCGACCACATAACCGGCCGCCCGTGACGCTTCCGCGACGCCCTGCACGGTTCGGCTTGGCCCGGCGGCCAAGAGGTCTCCGGTGAGGACGGCGATGCGGTGGGCGCGATTCGTGGCGAGCGAGCGGGCAGCGAGATTGGGGCGGTAGTCGAGCTCCTTGAGCGCGGTCGCAACACGTTCTCGCGTAGACGGACGAATTCCTTCGAACCCGGCGAGGTATCGCGACACCGTCTGGTGCGATACGCCAGCCCGCGTGGCGACGTCATAAATCGTCGCAGCTTTTCGCTGACGAACGGCCACTGTATTCCCCTGCTTTCTCATGTTGGTGTGCGGAAACATGGTGACGATCGCCACACTATCGCGCGGCGAGGTGAGCGAGGGCGAAAGGACCACAACGGCGAGCGTCACGTGCTGGCGCCTCGCCGCACCCTGCAGGCACGATTGGCGTGTTCGTCACTTCTCCCGTTGACGAGCCTCGTTTGGGGCTGTAGCGTGCGAAAATGTTTCCGCTCACATTTGCGGGGCGCTTAAGCAAAGGAGCTTTCATGATCGTCCGATCTTCTACCCGTCGAGCTCGCGTGGCCGCCGTCACTCTCGCGGCTATCGTGGCACTCAGCGGCCTCACCGCCCCGCCAGCGATCGCTCTCCCCGGAGACCCGATTCAGTCTGCCGATGCCATCATGGCCCCCACCCCATGCACGATGACGTACTACGTCAGCCTGGGGGGAAACGACATGGCGAACGGCACGACCAGGCAAACACCCTGGCGGACGGTCTCCCGGGTCAATCAGGCAACCCTTTCCCCTGGTAGCTGCGTTGTATTCGAAGACAGCAGCACCTTCCCGGGCAAACTCACCATCAGCCCTGGTGACGCCAACGGCGGTGCGACACGCGTGAGAATCGGTACCTACATAACGGGGGATGCTCAAACGGCGACCCGGGCCACCCTTCGCGGCATCTTGATCCTTAACGTTGGCGGCGTGACAATCCAAGACTTGAGAATCGCAGCGAGTGGAACCGGTGTACTTCACGGCATCGAGCTCAGCAACACGATTGGCTTCGGCGACCAACGACCCGGCATAACGATCGAACGAAGCGACGTGAGTGGTTTTCCGCTTTCTGGAATTCTTATTGGTGGAAAGAACACGAGGGACAACACCAAGAGTGGCTTCAGAAATGTGGTCGTGCAAGACGTTGATTCATATAGCAACGGCGACGCGGGCGTTCAGAGTTACGGCAACCTGTGCAACTCATTGAATCTCAATTACTCCCACTTTAATGTCCAAATCCGCCGGGTAGCAGCCTTCGACAATCTGGGCGTTCCCAACAAGATGGTCGAGAACTGTTCGGGCGGAATGGAAGCTACGAACTCAGGCAACGGAATCGTGCTCGGAGACGTGCAGAATTCCGTGATTGAGGACAGCTTCGCATTCCGAAACGGGCGAAACAACAACTTCTCTGGAGGCGGACCGGTCGGCATTTGGGCTTACAACGCCGACAACATCAACATTCAACGCAACGTCTCGTTTTCGAATCGCAGCTCTACGAAAGACGGAGGCGGCTTCGACCTCGACGGCGGCGTCAAGAACAGCGTGATGCAGTACAACTACAGCTACGACAACACCGGCGCCGGGTACCTCGTTTTCCAGTACGAGGGTGCTCTGCCACTGGACAACAACATCGTTCGTTACAACATCTCCCGAAACGACGGTCGAGGCGTAGCCGGCGGAATTGCGTACGGCGGAATCGTGATCGGCAAGTTTGGCAACGTCAAGGGACCCACGAACATCTTCGTCTACGGAAACTCGATCTACGTGAGCCCGTCGACGTCTTCTCCCGAGCCCCCCGTAGGAATCCGGGTGTGGGCTGGATCGCAAGCGTTCTTCTACAACAACTCGATTCACACGAGCGGGAATGCCGCACTGGTGAGCCTCGAGTCAGGATCGGTCACTGAGTTCCTTGGCAACAACTACTACCGTCCGGGGGGGTTCCTGGCGTACATCAACGCGTCGAATTTCTCTGATGTTGGCGCCACTGTTGTGAATTCGCCGAACTCGTGGCCGGATTCGCTGAAGCGGGTAGTCGCGCCCGGCTATGCAGAATCGGTCGTGACGAGCGCGGCTGTATTCGTCGACGCTAACAACTTCAGTTTAGGCACCGGTTCGTTGCTCAGAAACGCTGGAGTCAACGTGACGACTGTCGGAGACGAGGTTCGCTTCCCCGTTACTCGCGACTACTTTGGCGTAACGCTACCGCCCGCGAACAACCTGTACTCGATCGGGGCCTCGCAGGGGAACTAGCAATGGCGCGGGGCTCGCTGTGTTCACGCACAGCTAGCCCCGCTCTGCTGAGTCGACAATCGTCACCGTGCCGGAGAAGTGAACCATGGTCGACAGTTCTCAGGCCTCGCGGGTGATTTCGACTGTCACGAAGAGCTTCGAACTCGAGGTGCCCGCGTAGACCCCGCGCAGCGGCGGCACGTCGCGGTAGTCGCGACCGCGACCCACGATGACGTGGCGGTCGCGGATCTCGAGCATGTTGGTGGGGTCGAAACCGTGCCACTCGCCGTCGAACCACTCGACCCAGGCGTGCGACTCTCCGGCAATAGTTTCGCCAATCTGGGGCTCACGCGAGGGGTGCAGGTAACCGCTGACGTATCGGGCCGGAATTCCGATTGACCGCAGCGCTCCGAGCGCGAGGTGCGTGATGTCTTGGCAGACACCCTTCTTGTGCATCCACGCCTCGGCGGCCGTCGTGTGCACGCCGGTGATTCCCGACATGTATTGAACTTCGTCATAGATCCAATGGCAGATGTCGCGGGCAGCAGCCTCGGGGTTGGCGGCGGCGGCGGCGAACTCGCGCGCGCGATCGGCCACCTCGGCAGGCGGGGCAGTGAGCTTGGTCTGCACCGTGTTCTCAACCGAGCTCACGGTCTTCTCGACGGCGACGGCGAGGTCGTCCCAACTGATCGATCCTTCGCTCGAGCCGCGCGGGCGCAACTCGACGAGGCTGTCGGCCGTGAGGGAGAGCTCTTGGTGTTGCTCGAGCTGCTCGAAGGCAGCCACGCGCGTGCCGAAGTAGTCGACGTAGTGGTGCTGCGACGAAGTGGGGCTGATGCCGAGGTGCGAGTGCAACACCACTTGGCCGTCAGAGCTCGCCGGCAACATGCGCGCCTCGTTGTACGACGCCGTGGCGTTGCCCTTGTAGTGATAGCCAGTGACGTGCCGGATGCGCAGCCGGTTCATGTTTTCTCCGCCACCCAGCTCGGTGCCGCATTCGTCGGGAAGTAGCGGAGGCGCACGGCCTCGCTCGTGGCGCTCGTCGCCAGTTGCACAGCATCCATGTGCCGTTGCAAGTCGTCGAGAATGTCGGCGATGGGGCGATACTCGAGCTCGCTGCGGATCTGCCCGAGATGCCGCAAAGCTTGGTCGCCAATGCCGGCCCGGTCGCTGCGGGGTTCGATGTCGCGCAGGCACTGCTCGGCGCGCGTGACCGCAAACAAGATCGAGCGCGGGAAGAGTCGGTCGAGCAGCAAGAACTCGGCGGCGTTCTTCGCGCTCGGCACGCCGCGGTAGGTGCGCAGGTAGGCCTCATAGGCGCCGACGCTGCGCAAGATGGTCGTCCACGACGGGCCGGATGCCTCGGTGAGCGAGCGCGTCGCGAGCAAACGCGCGGTCATGTCGGCGCGCTCGAGTGATCGCCCGAGGGTGAAGAACGAGTAGGCCTCGTCGCGGCTCGTCGCCGACTCGACGATGCCCACGGCGAGCGCCGAACGCTCGCGCACCCAGCCGAAGAACTCGTGCACCTTCTCGGGGGCGACCTTGCGGGGCATGCGGGCGCGGGTGGTGTTGAGCACCTCCCACAGCTCGGTGTTGACGACCTCGCGCGCGCGCCGCGCGTTCTCGCGTGCTGCGCCGAGCGAGTAGGCGATCGATGCGGGATGCGAGCGGTCGACCGCCAGAATGGCGAGCACATCGGCACGCGTTGTGACGTGGTCTGGCTCAACATCGCTGCCCATGACGCTCAGCAACGAGCGGCAGGCGGTGTCTTCGTCGATCCACGGGTCTTCGAGCAGCAACTGCAAGTGCACGTCGAGGATGCGCGCCGTTCCGTCGGAGCGCTCGACATAGCGTCCGATCCAGAACAGGCTCTCGGCGATCCGGCTCAGCATGACGTTGCCCCCTTGACTACCGCGGGAGCGCCGTTGCTCGATGTGACGTGCTGCTGTTGCTGTTGTTCTTGCTGCGCCCGACGCGGGTCATCTTGCGGGTTGTGATCAACCTCGTGCACGACTCCGTCAGAGATGATCGGAATCGCTTGCGTCACGGTCGCCTGCTCGGCCACGATGCCCTGCACGTCGTGGCTGTCGGCGACCATCGGCAACTGGCCCACGACCCAGGTGTCTTTCGAGCCACCACCCTGGCTCGAGTTGACGACGAGCTGCCCCTCGGGCAGCGCGACGCGCGTGAGGCCGCCCGGCAGCACCCATACCTCGCGGCCGTCGTTGACGGCGAAGGGCCGCAGGTCGGCGTGCCGAGGACGCATGCCCTCGTCGACGAGGGTGGGGATGGTCGAGAGCTGCACGACCGGCTGCGCGATCCACCCGCGCGGGTCTTCTTGCAGGCGCATCCGCAGTTCGTCGAGTTCGGGTTTGCTCGCGGCGGGGCCGACGACGAGGCCCTTGCCGCCCGAGCCGTCGACGGGCTTGACGACGAGCTCGTGCAAGCGGTCGAGCACCTCTTCGAGCGAGTCGGGCTCTTCGAGCCGCCACGTGTCGACGTTGGGAATGATCGCCTCTTCGTTGAGGAAGTAGCGCACGAGGTCGGGTAGGTAGGTGTAGACGAGCTTGTCGTCGGCGACGCCGTTGCCGACCGCGTTGGTGATCGTCACGTTGCCGAGGCGCGCGGCGAGCATGAGCCCGGGCGTTCCGAGCATCGAATCCGCGCGGAAGGTCAGCGGGTCAAGAAACTCGTCGTCGACGCGGCGGTAGATGACGTCGACGCGCTGCGGGCCCGCAGTCGTGCGCATGAAGACGCGCCCGCCCGAGCAGTAGAGGTCGCGGCCCTCGACGAGCTCGACGCCCATGAGGCGAGCGAGCAGCGTGTGCTCGAAGTATGCCGAGTTGTAGACACCCGGAGTGAGCACCACGACGGTCGGGTCGCTGACCCCGCTGGGGGCGGATGCCCGCAGCGCGTCGAGCAACCGCGTCGGGTAATCGCCCACGGGGCGCACGCGCATCGACACGAAAAGTTCGGGCAGCGTCTGGGCCATCACCCGGCGGTTCGAGATGACGTAGCTCACGCCGCTTGGCACGCGCACGTTGTCTTCGAGCACGCGCCAGGTGCCGTGCTCGTCGCGGATGAGGTCGATGCCGGAGACCTGAATGCGCACGCCGTTGGCACTCTCGATGCCCGCGGCCGAGCGGTGGTAGTGGCTCGAGCTCGAGATGAGCCGCGCGGGGATCACACCGTCGGCAATGCAGCGTTGCGGCCCGTAGATGTCGGTGAGGAAGGCTTCGAGCGCGCGGACGCGCTGAGCAACCCCGGCCTCGAGGTGGCTCCACTCGGCGCGTTCGATGACGCGCGGCACAGCATCCAGCGGAAACGGCCGCTCTTCGCCGGCGAAGTCGAACGTGACGCCTTGCGCGAGATAACTCGAGGCGAGGGCCTCGGTGCGGCCGCGCAATTCGTCTTGCGACATTTGCGCGAGCGCCGCGTGAATCTGCCGGTAGGGCAGCCGCACCTCGCTGTCGGGGTCGAACATCTCGTCGAAGGCGACGGCCGTTCCCGTAC
>JAYUKK010000324.1:0-2059 GCA_043764515.1 Microbacterium sp. | reverse complement strand
CGGCTGGGGCCGGTGTGCGGGTTCTTGCTTACCGCACCCGGGCACCCGACGGTCTACGTCTCGGGTGACAACTCGGAGGTTTCGGTCGTCGAGGCGATCGCGGCCCGGTATGGGGCAGTGGATGCTGCGCTCTTGTTCGCCGGAGCCGCGCGCGTCGATGACATCGACGCGCCCCTCACCCTCACCGCCGAGCGGGCCCGCGCTACCGCGCTCGCGCTCGGCGCGCGCCGCGTCGTCGGGCTCCACGTCGACCAGTGGACGCACTTCAGCGAAGGCCGCGACGCCCTCGAGCGCGAGTTCGCAGGGCTCGAGTCGCCCGCGGGCGGCCCGCTACTCGTGCACACGCCGCTGGGCGAGCGCACCGTGGTTGCGCTCTAAAACTCGGTGTTCAGCGGGTGCGCCCCGACGCGCTGGTCGCGGTCGCAGGCGGCAATCACTGCCATGTCGTCGGCCGAGAGCTCGAAGTCGAAGACGGCGGCGTTCTCGAGCATCCGTTCGCGGCGCACGGTCTTCGGAAAGACGATGAGACCCTCTTGCAGGTGCCAGCGGATCGCGATTTGCTGCACGGTCTTACCTTGGCGCTCGGCGATTGCGGCGAAACCGGGGAGCTCGGCGAGGTCGTAGTTGCCGCTGCCCAAAGGGCTCCATGACTCGGTCTGGATGCCCTTCGGCTCTTGGAACGCGCGCAGCTCACGCTGCTGAAAGGCGGGGTGCAGCTCGACCTGGTTGACCACGGGCACGACGTCGGTTGCCGCCGCGATGTCGTCGAGATGCGTCTGCATAAAGTTCGAGACGCCGATCGATCGGGCGAGCCCTGCATCACGCACCTCGATCATGGCCTCCCACGACTCGACGTGCTTGTCGTACTTGGGCGACGGCCAGTGGATGAGGTAGAGATCGACCTGGGCAAGCCCGAGGCGCTCGAGGCTCGCCTCGGCCGCGGGGCGCACGGTGTCGCGGCCCTGGTCGCTGTTCCACAGCTTGGTCGTGATGAAGAGCTCATCGCGCGGAATCCCCGACGCGGCGATTGCCCGACCCACACCAGCCTCGTTCTTGTACACGCGCGCCGTGTCGATGTGCCGGTAGCCGACCTCGAGGGCCTCGCTGACGACGCGCTGCGCTTCGTCATCGTCGATCTGCCACACCCCGAGACCGAACTGCGGGATCCTGTGGCCGTCGTTGAGGGTGAGGTGCGGAGTGCGGATCGCGTCAGTCATGGAACCATCATCGCCTAGTCCCCTGAGCGAACAACCCTCTCGTCGGGCCCGGTGTAGAGACTGAGCGGGCGAATGAGCGCGTTCGCGGCCAGTTGCTCGCGCACGTGTGCCGTCCACCCGGTGACGCGCGCGGCGATAAACAGGGGCGTAAAGATCTCGGTGTCGAAGCCCATGAGGTCGTACGCGGGGCCCGAGGGGTAGTCGAGGTTCGGCTTGATGCCTTTCGCCTCGTCCATCGCCGATTCGAGTGCGGTGTAGAGCTCGAGCACCTCGGGCCGCTCGTAGTGCTCAACGAGCGTTTCGAGGGCGGCCTTCATCGTGGGAACGCGCGAGTCGCCGTTCTTGTAGACCCGGTGGCCGAAACCCATGATCTTGCGCTTCGCGGCGAGGGATTCGGCGAGCCAGCCGGCCGCAGCATCCGCCGTGCCGACCTCGCGGAAGACGTGCATGACCGCCTCGTTCGCGCCCCCGTGCAGCGGGCCTTTGAGCGCGCCGATCGCGCCCGTCACCGCGCTGTAGACATCGCTGAGCGTTGACGCAATCACGCGCGCCGTGAACGTCGAGGCGTTGAACGAGTGCTCGGCGTAGAGAATCATTGACACGTCGAAGGCGTTCACCACGATGAGCTCCGGCACTTCGCCGAAGGTCATGTGCAAGAAGTTGGCCGAGTAGCCGAGGTCGTCGCGGGGCTCGACGAGTTCTTGGCCGCGCATCCGTCGTTGCGCGTACGCCACGATTGCCGGCAATTGCGCCCACAGACGGATGCTTCGCTCCAGCGTCAGGTCGGCGTCGATCCACGTGCTGTCGGTCGTGAGCGACTCGTCCAGCGCGCCGAGCACACT
>JAYUKK010000323.1:0-6896 GCA_043764515.1 Microbacterium sp. | reverse complement strand
CTGTGCAGCGGCTCGGCGATCTGCGAGTGCTCCGCGCAGACGACGCGCTGACCTCCGCCGCGCGCGACGCCAGCCTCGCGGTCTCGCAGCAACGGTTTGACCGCGCAATGGCACGTGTATCGGCACTGCTGGCGGCGAGCGCCGGCGCCGAGCCGGGCATCCCCGCGATCATCACGCTCAGCCGTGACCGTCTGGCGAGCACCGATCGTCTACTCGACACGATCGCGCAGACGGTCGCTTTGCCGTGGGCAACCGGTGCCGCTGTCACCGATGCCCTCAGTCGACCGACCGTCGTATCGAGTGTCGTCGCGCCGCTGGTCGATGAGCCTCGTCTCGCGGCTGTGCGGGCCGCTCTTGCGGCAGAAGCCGCTGATCGCGCGTTCGCAACCATTGCGGTGACGCCCGCATCGATCACCGACCCACGCAGGCTTGAACTGCTCGCCGCCTTGTCGCACGGCTGGGGCGAGGGTTCCATTGACGCATTGCAGCAGTTCGTGCGTGACTCTGGGGCGCTGCAATCGTCGGTGCAGGTGGTCGAGAGCAGCGCGATCACCTTGCTCGCCGACCGCGCCTCGTTGCCGGTAACCGTGCAGAACGAGCTCGATGTCGCTGTTCGGGTCTTTGTTCGCGTCGACCCCGACACCACCCAACTGCGCGTCCTCGACGGCCGCGTCGAGACTCTCGTGGAGCCGCGATCTCAGACCCGCGCGCTCGTCCCCGTCGAGTCGCTAACCAATGGTCAGGTCGACATCACCGTCACCGTTCGGGATGCTGAAAACACCCTCATCGGAAGCCCCACGCGCGTCGCGCTCAACCTGCAAGCCGGGTGGGAGACAGCGGGAACGATCGCCATCGCCATCGCACTGTTGGGCCTGTTGGGCTTCGGCATCTCTCGCGACATTCGCAAGCGCCGCCGCCTCCGCGCGGAGCAAGCGTGACGACGAACACAGCGGACGGCGTCGGTCGCGCGAGCCTGATTCTCGCCTCGGGCACGATCGTGTCGCGCCTCCTTGGATTCATCAGCGCCGTCTTGCTGACCCAGACGATTGGGGCCCTGGGGTCAGGAGCCAACACCTTCGCGCTCGCTAATCAGCTGCCCAACAACATCTACGCGATCGTTGCGGGCGGAGTCTTGAGCGCGGTACTTGTGCCGCAAATCGTGCGCGCGAGCCTCGATGTCGACGGGGGCCAGCGGTTCATCAACCGACTCGTGACGATCGGCATCGCGGTGTTTCTCGTCGCTGGCCTCATTGCGACGTTTGCCGCTCCGCTTCTGGTGCAGCTATACACCTCTTCGGCCGACAGCACGGGGTCGCGAGGCTTCACGGCCGACGAGATTTCGCTGGCAGTCGCGTTCGCGTACTGGTGCCTCCCGCAGGTGCTCTTCTACGCGCTGTTCACGCTGTTCGGCGAGGTTCTCAATGCGCGCCGCGTCTTCGGGCCGTTCACCTGGGCACCTGCCGTCAACAACATCGTGGCGATTGGCGGCATGATCGCCTTCGGGCTGATGTTTGATGCTGATGTCAGCAATGCGACCGCCTGGACGCCGTCGATGATCGCCGTACTCGGCGGCACAGCGACGCTCGGTGTTGCCGCGCAGGCGTTCGTACTCGTGCTGTTCTGGCGCCGCGCCGGATTGCGGTATCGGCCCGATTTCCGCTGGCGTGGCGCGGGCCTCGGTGCCACGGGCCGCGCCGCGGGCTGGGTTTTCGCGATGATCGTCGTGATGCAGGTGGGAGGTATCGTTCAGACCCGCGTCGCCTCGATTGCCGCGACACCCGACGATGCCTCGCTCATGGTCATGCGCACGGCATGGCTGCTGTTCATGCTGCCCCACTCGGTTGTCGTGGTGTCGCTCGTCACCGCCTATTTGACCCGCATGAGTACCCACGCCCGCGACGGCGACCGAGAGTCGGTGCGCGTTGACACCACCGAGGCGATTCGGCTGACGACGTTGTTCATGACCCTGGCGACCGTCGGCCTTGTGGCGGTCGCCGTGCCGTTCGGCCGCATCTTCGACTCCGCGGCCGTCGACCAAATCGCGATCGTGTTGATCGCCTTCGTCGTGGGGCTCGTGCCATTCAGCGTGTACTTCGTCATGCAACGTGTTTTTTATGCAATCGATGACACACGCACGGCCTTCTGGCTACAAGCGGCCCACACACTGTTCTTCATCATCGGTGCGTTGTTCTGCAGCTTCCTCCCGACCGCCTGGATCGTTCCGGGTATTGGCCTCGTCACCTCGGGTGCGGCGTTCTTCCAGATGATCATCGGCGGGCTGGCTCTGCGCCGTCGCATCGGCTCGCTGGATGCCCTGCTCATGGCCCGCCGCACCGCGCAGTTCCTCCTCGCCGGCACCGCAGCCCTGCTCGTCGGTCTGCTGATCGGCTGGTCGCTCGGCACGTTTGGCGATACCGGATTCGCGCGCGCCACGGTCGGCGGCGCCGCCGCCAGCATTGCGCTCATCGGCCTGCCGATGGTGGCGGTCTACGGTGCAGCGTTGCTCATCATGCGGGTGCCCGAGGCCACGAGCGCTGTGGCCCTCGTGCGGCGCCGTCTCAACCGCTAACCCGCGCCGGTGGCGGCACCGATGAACCCTCCGTGAACTCCCCGGGCGTCGGAATACCCGCGCCCTATGCTGGGTTATTGCTCGTGTCGGGAGCGACTTGCACCCGACCACCTCGTGAGGAATCCCATGCGCCACGTCATCATCATCGGCTCCGGTCCGGCCGGCTACACGGCGGCCATCTACGCTGCCCGCGCCAACCTCGCACCGCTCGTCATCGCGAGCTCGGTTGAGTTCGGCGGTGAACTCATGAAGACCACCGAGGTCGAGAACTTCCCCGGCTTCCCTGACGGCATCATGGGCCCAGACCTCATGACCCGCATGCAGCAGCAGGCCGAAAAGTTCGGTGCAGAGATCGTCTACGACGACGTCGTCTCGCTCGAGCTTGATGGCCCTGTCAAGGCTGTCACCCTGGGAAACGGCGACCGCCACGAGGCACACGCTGTCATTTACGCGACCGGGTCGGCCTATCGCAAGCTCGGCCTACCCGATGAGGAGCGACTGAGCGGCTACGGCGTCTCGTGGTGCGCTACGTGCGACGGCGCGTTCTTCCGCCAGAAGACCGTCGCGGTCATCGGCGGCGGCGACTCGGCAATGGAAGAAGCAACCTTTCTCACGCGCTTCGTCGACAAGGTTTACCTCATCCACCGCAGCGAGAGCTTTCGAGCATCCGCCGCCATGATCGACCGGGCGAAGGCCGACGAGAAGATTGAATTCATCATGAACGCGCGTGTCGAGCAGATTCTCGGCGCCGACCTGGTGAGCGGCATCGGCATCGTCGACACCGTCACGGGCGAGCAGCGCGTTCTCGATGTGCAAGGCCTCTTCGTCGCGATCGGGGCCGACCCGCGCACCCACCTCGTGCACGGCATCCTCGAACTCACCGAGCACGGCACCATCGCGGTGGATGCCCGCTCATCGCGCACGAGTGTGGCCGGTGTCTTCGCCGCCGGCGATGTCGTCGACCCCACCTACAAGCAGGCCATCACGGCCGCCGGCAGTGGCACCGTGGCCGCGCTCGATGCGCAGCACTTCCTCGAGACCATTCACGACGCCAGCCGCGCCGCGGCCACCGCGTCGGTTTGATCTGACCACCAGAAACCCAAGGAGAACCCATGAGCACGCGCGATGTGACCGACGCCACCTTCGAGGCCGAGGTTCTGAAGAACGAGAAGACGATCATGGTCGACTTCTGGGCCGAGTGGTGCGGCCCGTGCCGTGCCGTCTCGCCGATTCTCGACGCAATCGCGGCTGAGCACCCCGACAAGCTCGAGATCGTCAAGCTCGATGTCGACGCCAACCCCGAGACCGCGATGAAGTACCAGATCTCCTCGATCCCGGCGATGAAGGTGTTCCGCGGTGGCGAGGTCGTCAAGACCGTCATTGGCGCCAAGCCGAAGCCCGCGCTGGAAGCTGACCTGGCCGAGTTCCTGGCCTAAGCGATCGTCTCGAAGAAGCCCGCCCCCAGCTCGGGGGCGGGCTTCTTCGCGTCTGGCCCGTATTCTTGAACTCACGTGCTCGGAGGGGCGGCCGCGACGGCGCTCTGCACTGACGGCACGCTGACCATCGAGAACGGGCACAGCATGACGATCTCCCGCGAGGGCACCAACCTCGACCCGTGGTACGGGCACTACGCTGCGCGCACGTCGGGTCTCAGCGCTTCTGAAGTTCGCGCCCTGTTCGCTGTCGCGTCGCGCCCCGAAGTGGTGTCGCTCGCGGGCGGCATGCCCTACGTTTCGGCTCTTCCGCTGCAGACCGTCACCGAGTCGATGGAGCGCGTCATGCGCGACCGCGGTCCCGCTGCACTGCAATATGGCTCGGGCCAGGGCACCCCCGAGTTGCGCGAACACATTCTCGAGATCATGGCGCTTGAGGGCATTCGCGCGGGCGTCGACGATGTCGTCGTCACAACGGGCTCGCAACAAGCCCTTGACCTCGTCGCGAAGCTCTTCCTCGACCCCGGTGATGTCGTGCTCGCCGAGTCGCCATCGTACGTCGGTGCGATGGGCATCTTCCGCTCGTACCAGGCCGAAGTCGCGCATATCGCTATGGATGCTGACGGCATGATCCCTGCGGCTCTCACCGAGCGCATCCAATCGCTTCGCGCCGCGGGCAAAACGCTGAAACTGCTGTACCTGATCCCGAACTTCCACAACCCGGCGGGCGTGACGCTCTCGAGCGCGCGCCGCCTCGAGATCATCGACGTCGCGCGCTCGGCGGGCATCCTGATTCTTGAAGACAATCCGTATGGCCTGCTGTGGTTTGATCGTCCGGCCCCGGCGGCCATGCGCAGCGTGGAAACCGACGGCATCGTCTATCTCGGGTCGTTCTCGAAGACCCTTGCCCCCGGGTTCCGGGTCGGGTGGGCGCTGGCCCCCCACGCTATCCGAGAAAAACTCGTTCTTGCTGCCGAAGCGGCTATCCTGAGCCCCAGTTCGCTCAACCAAATGGTGATCAGCGACTATCTCGACCAGGCCGACTGGCGCGGCCAGATCGACGTCTTCCGCTCGCTGTACCGCGATCGACGCGACGCGATGATCGACGCTCTCGAGCAGTACCTCCCCGACCTCAGCTGGACGATTCCCAACGGCGGCTTCTACGTGTGGGTCACCCTGACTGAGGGCCTCGACTCGAAGGGCATGCTTCCACGGGCCGTCAAAGAACTCGTCGCGTACACACCCGGCACCGCCTTCTTCGCCGATGGCTCGGGCCGCGGCAACCTGCGCCTGGCCTTCTGCTACCCGCCACCCGCCGAAGTGCGAGAGGGCATCCGTCGACTAGCAACCGTCGTGCGCGGCGAGCAAGAGCTGCTAGAGACCTTCGCGACGACCGGGTCGATTCCAATGCCGGCCTACGACCCCCATGTGGCGAGCCCGCCGCCCAACCTCTCCTGACGACGGATGCTGCGCTCATGACCGACTCCACCGCCCCCGTCCGTGCCCAGCGCGTCGTCGTTCTCGCCGGCGGTATCTCGCATGAGCGCGACATCTCACTCAAGTCGGGGCGTCGCGTCGCGGATGGCCTTGCCGCCCACGGCCTGGACGTCACCCTGCTCGACCCGGATGCCGCGCTCTTGCCTGCCCTCCTCGCCGACCGGCCTGACGTCGTGTGGCCGACGCTGCACGGCGCGAGCGGAGAGGACGGTGCCTTGCGCAGCCTCCTCGAGTTCCTCGGCCTGCCCTACGTCGGATCCTCGGCAAGCGCCACGCGCCTCGCCTGGGACAAGCCGCGCGCAAAAACCATCGTCGAACGCGCCGGGGTTCCCACGCCCCACTCGATCGCGCTCACGCGCGATGCGTTCCGTGAGCTCGGTGCCGAGAGCGTACTCGCCGTGGTGCGGGGAGAATTGCCCCCTCCGGTCGCTGTGAAGCCGGCTCAAGGCGGCTCGGCTCAGGGCGTGAGCCTCGTCGACACCGATGAGGAACTGCGCCGAGCGATGGTTCTCGCCTACACGTACTGCGACGTCGCCCTCATCGAGCAACGCATCAGGGGCGTCGAGGTGGCGATCGGCATCATCGACACGGGTGACGGACCTGTTGCCCTGCCCCCGGTCGAGATCGAGCCGCTCTCGGGCGTCTACGGCTTCGAGGCCCGCTACAACGCGGGAGAAACGCGCTTCTACGCCCCCGCCCGCATCGACGATGCCACCGCGGCCCGCGCCACCGAGGTCGCCCTTGCGGCGCATCGAGCGCTGGGCCTCCGCCACATCAGTCGCATCGACCTCATCATCGACGGCGCCGGCACTCCGTGGTTCCTTGAGGCGAGCGTCATGCCCGGGCTTACCGAGACGTCAACGTTCGCGCTCGCGCTCGAAGCGGCAGGTCACGACGTGGGCTGGGTCTACGCCGAGTTGGCGCAAGCCGCTGTGCGTGACGCACGGCGTTAGCAGCCCCCCGCCGACGGCCTAGCGAAACCCGTCGTCTCCCAGCTCACCGAGAATGCGGTTAAGATCGCCGATCGTCGCAAAGTCGATGACGAGCGATCCCTTCTTCTGACCCAAGCTGATCGTCACGCGGGTGTCGAGCCGGTCACCCAGGCGCTCGGCGATCTCGTTGAGTTGACCCTGCCGTGACCCCGCCGAGGGTTTCTTAGCAGCGGCAGCGCGCGGGCCTGAACCGCTCACGAGCGCCGCGGCCGCCTCAGCCTGCCGCACCGACAGCTCTTCGTTGACGATCTTGTCGGATAGCTTCAGCATCGCCAGCGTGCTGCCCGCGGCAAGGATGGCGCGAGCATGACCAGGCGTGAGAACTCCAGCGGCGACCCGCGCCTGAACCTGCGGCGGCAGCTTGAGCAGCCGAAGCGTGTTGGTGATCTGCGGGCGTGAACGGCC
>JAYUKK010000322.1:0-6924 GCA_043764515.1 Microbacterium sp. | reverse complement strand
CCGCGCTCGAAGAGGTCATCCGAACGGCGCGCGATGGCGGGTTTCTCGTGATCGCCGACGTCAAGCGAGGCGACATCGGCTCGACGGCGGCCGCCTATGGTGAAGCCTGGCTCGCACCCGGCTCTCCGCTCGAGGCTGACGCCATGACGGCCGTGGCCTACCAGGGGCTCGGCTCGCTCGATCCCGTCATTGAGCTAGCACTCACGCACGGCAAAGGCGTCTTCGTGCTCACTGCCACGTCGAACCCCGAGGGTCGTGAGGTGCAACAGTCGGTGAGCGGGAGTGGTCGCTCGGTGGCGGGCCAGCTCGCACGTGATGTCGCCGTGCGCAACGCAGGCGCGCGCGGCTGGGGATCGATCGGGGTCGTCATTGGAGCCACCGAGCCCATTACCGCGAGCGGGATCGACCCGGTGCTGTTGCAGCACACGCCCGTGCTCGGCCCCGGCTTCGGTTACCAAGGATCGCGCTTGAGCGAGCTCTCGTCGGTGTATGGCGTTGCCGCTGGCTCGGTCATCCCCACGGTCACCCGCAGTGTTCTGTCGGCGGGCCCCGAGGGTCTTGCCGCGGCACTTGACGCCCACCGAGCGGAGCTTGACGCGTGAGCACTCCGATGCCCGAAGTTGATCGGGCCGCGGCATCGCGGGCGGCGATTGCGGCCCGGCGTGCCCGTGCAGCGGTGAAAGATGCCGTGCGTGCCGGAGAGCGAACCGCCCTCGACGTCGCCGAAACGGCGTGGCGGTCGACAGATGCTCCCGAGGCGGGAATCCGCGTACCTGACCTTCTTGGCGCGCTCCGCGGACTCGGCCCCGCGCGCGTCACGGATGTGCTCGTGCAGCTGCAGATCTCGCCCGTCAAGCGCCTCGGCGGACTCGGTCACCGTCAACGTGTGCGCCTCAGTGCGTGGCTCCGCACGCGCGAAAGCATCCCCGACCGAGGACGACTTGTCGTCTTGGCTGGGCCGACGGCCGTCGGCAAAGGAACCGTGTCGACCTTCATCCGTGAGAACCACCCCGATGTGTTGCTGAGCATTTCCGCCACTACTCGGTCGCCGCGGCCGGGAGAGATCGACGGTGTGCACTACTACTTCGTCGACAACGCGGGATTCGACGCCATGATCGCGCGCCATGAGCTGCTCGAGTGGGCCACGGTCCACAATGCGTCGCGCTACGGCACACCCCGTCCGCCGGTGGAGGCCGCGCTCGACTCGGGCCGAAGCGTTCTGCTCGAGATTGACCTCCAGGGCGCTCGCCAGGTGCGGGCGGCGATGCCGGATGCTGTGCTCGTGTTCTTGCTCCCCCCCAGCTGGGAAGAGCTCGTGCGCCGTCTCGTCGGCCGCGGCACCGAATCGCCTGAGGAACAGTCGCGACGCCTCGAGACGGCCCGCATCGAGCTGGCTGCGCAGGACGAGTTCGACGAACTTGTTGTCAACGATGATGTGCGCCGTGCGGCGCAAGAGGTCGTAGACTTGCTCACAGTGCCCAGCGGCGGAGCGCGACCGTCCGGTCGCGCCGGCTCGGTGCCGTAGCGAGACTGCGAGAGCGAGACCGGAGCCTTTGTGCCCCGGGCGGAACGAGAGCGAGACACTCATGGCTGACAAGAACTCGGGCATCATCGAGCCCCCCATCGACGAACTGCTGTCGAAGGTTGACTCGAAGTACCAGCTGGTCATCTTCGCCTCGAAGCGCGCCCGCCAAATCAACGACTACTACGCCGACCTCCACGAGGGCAGCTTGTTCGACAACGTCGGCCCGCTCGTCGACTCGACCGTCGATGACAAGCCGCTCTCCGTTGCGCTGCACGAGATCAGCGAGGACAAGCTCGTCCTCACGCGCCTCTCGGACTAGGTTACGTCCGCATGACCGCCGCGACGACGGATGCTCGGCGTCGTCTGACTGTCGTGCTCGGAATCACGGGTGGCATCGCGGCGTATAAGGCGGTCGGCGTCGCGCGCGCCTTTGTTGTTGCTGGTCATGATGTTCACATCGTCGCGACGGAGGGCGCCCTCCGGTTCGTCGGTCGGCCGACGCTTGAGGCGATCAGTCGCCATCCCGTGCATACCGACCTGTACGAGGGTGTCGCCGAGGTGAGACATGTGGCTCTGGGGCAGAGCGCCGACCTCATTGTCATCGCACCGGCCACCGCCCACACGATCGCTTCTCTTGCCGCCGGGCTCGCGGGAGACCTGCTGGGCACCACCGTTCTCGCGAGTGCCGCGCCCCTCGTCATTGCGCCCGCAATGCACACTGAAATGTGGGAGCACCCCGCCACGGTGGCCAATATCGCCACTCTGCGGTCCCGGGGAGTCACCGTCGTTGGCCCCGACTCCGGCCGACTGACCGGGACCGATGTCGGGCCGGGGCGGATGTCGGAACCCGACGCGATCGTGGCCGCAGCGCTGGAAATCGTGGGCCCTCGCGACCTTGCTGGCCGACACTTTTTGATCTCGGCCGGAGGCACGCGCGAAGCACTCGATCCGGTGCGATTCATCGGCAATCGGTCGAGCGGTCGCCAGGGCGTGGCGCTGGCTGCCGCCGCGATTGCCCGTGGTGCCGCGGTTACCCTGGTGGCCGCCCACCTCGAGGTCGACCCGCCGGGGGGTGCCACCGTCGTCTCGGTCGGCTCGACGCGTGAGCTTCAGTCGGCCATGATGGCGCACGCCGACGCTGCCGACACGGTCATCATGTGCGCTGCCGTGGCCGACTTTCGCCCGATGACGGTCGCTGAGGGAAAGATCAAGAAAGATGCTGTGGGAGAGACTCTGAGCATCGAACTCGAGCGCACGCCCGATGTTCTGGCCGGGCTCGCCGCCGAGCGTCGACCGGGTCAACGCGTGGTCGGATTTGCTGCCGAAACCGAAGCTGACGACGAGCGGATCGTGCAGATCGGCGCAGAGAAGGCTCGCCGCAAGGGCGTTGATCTGCTTGTCGTCAACCGCGTCGGGGTCTCCGAGGGCTTCGGGTCCGCGACCAATAGCGTCATCATGCTCGACGGCGCCGGTAGCGTGGTAGCGCGGGCTGAGGGCGACAAGCTGTCGGTGGCTCACCGTATTCTCGACCTGCTGGTCTAGCCGCGCATCCACCGCAGGCTCGTGCACATCGCCGATCGACGACAGGAATTTCATGACCGCCCTTCGACTGTTCACCTCTGAGTCGGTCACCGAGGGGCACCCTGACAAGATTTGCGATCAAATTTCCGACAGCATTCTCGACGCTCTTCTTGCGGTCGACCCGCACAGTCGTGTCGCCGTCGAAACACTCGTGACCACTGGGCTCGTGCATGTCGCCGGTGAGGTCACCACGAGCGGTTACGTCGACATTCCAGGGATCGTGCGCCAGCGCGTGACCGACATCGGCTACACCTCCAGCGACGTGTGGTTCGACGGTCGGTCGTGCGGTGTATCGGTGTCGATCGGCGAACAGTCTCCTGACATCGCCCAGGGGGTCAACGCCGCCTTTGAGTCGCGTGAGGGCGACAGCACCGATGCCGGCGACGTGCAGGGTGCCGGTGATCAGGGCATCATGTTCGGCTACGCGACGACGGAAACCCCCCAACTGATGCCGCTGCCCATTTGGCTGGCCCACCGTCTTGCCGAGCGGCTGGCCGAGGTGCGCAAAGACGGCGTGCTCGACTATTTGGCTCCGGATGGCAAGACGCAGGTGACGGTGGGCTACGACGGCGCCGTGCCGCGCACCGTCGAGACGGTCGTGCTGTCGACTCAGCACCTTCCTGCCGTCTCGACCGAGCAGTTGCGTCACGAAGTTCGCCGGGCCGTCATCGACCCCGTGCTCAAGGCTGCGGGGTTTGACCCGGAGTTGGCGCGCGTGCTCATCAACCCCACGGGCCGCTTCGAAATTGGCGGGCCGCAGGGTGACGCGGGGCTGACGGGGCGCAAGATCATCGTTGACACCTACGGGGGAGCCTCCCGCCACGGGGGTGGCGCGTTCAGCGGAAAAGACCCGTCAAAGGTCGACCGTTCGGCCGCATACGCCCTGCGCTGGGTGGCCAAGAACGCTGTTGCGGCGGGACTCGCTGATCGCCTTGAGGTGCAGGTTGCCTACGCGATCGGCACGGCAGCCCCAGTTGGTCTTTATGTCGAGACCTTCGGCACGGCGCACATCGACGAGCCGCGCATCATCGAGGCGATCCGGACGGTCTTCGACCTGCGGCCCGGGGCCATCATCCGCGATCTCGACCTCTTGCGGCCCATCTATGCCCAGACCAGCACCTACGGTCACTTTGGCCGCGACTTGCCCGACTTCACGTGGGAGCGCCTCGATCGCGTCGACGCTCTGCGCGCGGAGGCCGGTCTCTGATCGTGTCCCCGGCATCCATCGCTCGGGTGCTGCTCGATTCACCCCTGCCGCAACTCGACCGGCTGTTCGACTACCGCATTCCTGATCGTTGGAGGGCGCAGGCGGTCCCGGGCGTGCGGGTGCTCGTGCCCTTGCGCTCAGCGGGCAGGCAGGCGAGAGGCCTCATCGTCGAGATCGTCGATGAGGTGGGCTATGACGGTGTTCTGAGCGAGCTCGACGAAGTGGTTTCTCCTGCCGCGGTGCTCGACCCTCAGGTGTGGCGACTCATTCGGCGGGCGGCAGACCGAGCGTCCGGCGTCGCGAGCGACCTCGTGCGGCTCGCGGTGCCGCCGCGTCAAGTGCGAGTCGAGAAAGCCTGGCTCGCGCGTCGAGAAGAGTCAGAGGCCGCTGCGGATGCGCGTGATGCCGCTCGGCCTGCGGCCCCGGCCATCTCGGGCTACGCAGCAGACTCTTTCGCTGCGCTGCTGAACTTCGACGCGGACGAACTCGACACCGCGCCCATCGACGGCGCCCGCCCCGGCCGACGCGTGGCACTCATGGGCGTTGCGAGCCCCGTCGAGATCGAACCAGGAGTCTGGGTGCCCGCAAGCCTGCGCACCTTGGCCGAGCTCGCCGCGTCAACACTGGCGGCGGGTCGAAGCGCGATCGTGAGTGTTCCTGACTATCGCGATCTGGACCACCTGGCAGTCTGCCTCGCCCGACTCGTGCCGAGCGACGACGTCGCCCGCATCGACGCCACACAGCCCGCTGCCGATCGCTACCGCGCCTTCCTGCGCACACTCGAACATCGCGCGGTTGTGGTGATCGGCAATCGCTCGGCATTGCTCGCTCCCGCGCCCTCGCTCGGGCTCGTGGCCCTTTGGGACGACGGCGACTCGCTTCATGTCGAACCCCACGCGCCAGGAATCCACACTCGCGATCTCGCCCTTGTGCGCCAAGAAGACACCGGATGCTCGCTCGTGTTCGCCGCCCACGCGCGCAGCACCGATGTTCAACGGCTCGTCGAGATCGGGTGGCTCTCGGTCGTTGAGCCGAGCGGCCGCTGGCGACGACGCATGACCCCCACCGCTCAGCAGACCGGGGGCGACGCCGCGGCAGCCCGCGCGCGCATCCCGTCGTCCGCCTGGCGAGCCGTGTCTGACGCCCTGCAGCACGGGCCGGTGCTCGTGCAAGTCGCTCGCCCGGGCTACTCTCCGCGCCTCGCCTGCATCGACTGCGGAGAGACGGCACGGTGCATGACCTGCCAGGGACCGTTGGGGGTCGTGCGCGCCGGGGCGACCGCGTCGTGCCGCTGGTGCGGAGCGCTGGCCGCGGCATGGCGATGTTCGTCGTGTCAAGGTGAGCGATGGCGCACGGTCGGCCGGGGGGCAAGCCGCACGGCCGATGAGCTCGGTCGCGCGTTTCCCGGCGCGCGCGTCGTCGTCTCCGATGGCACCACGCCTCTCCAATCTGCTCCGGGCGGGCGCACCCTCGTCGTCGCCACCCGCGGCGCCGAACCGGTTGTGGCAGGCGGTTACCGCGCTGTATTGCTCCTCGACGGCGAGGGGATGCTCGCCCGCGAGAGTCTGCGCGTTGTCGAAGACTGCGTGCGCTGGTGGTGCAACGCGGCTGCTCTCGCGGCTCCCGATGCCCCCGTGCTCTTGGTGGGGGTCGGGGGAGCGGTCGCCACGGCACTCGCGACCGGCCACCCCGAGCGCGTCGCCGAATCAGAGCTCGCCGATCGTCGACTCTTGCGGTTCCCCCCAGCCGTGCGCGTCGCCGCTCTCGCTGGCACGCCCGAGGCGGTGGTCCGTGCGACCGACGCCCTCGACGGACTCGAGGGCGTCGACGTCTTGGGGCCCATCGAACTCGACGAGGGCCGCGTGCGGGCGATCGTGCGGTTTGACTACGCGCGCGGCGCGGAGGTTGCCGTGCGCCTCAAGGCCGAGATCGTCCGCGGGGCCACGACGCGTGCGCCGCGGCCGGCGAAATCCCCGCCGCGCCGCCGCGTGCCCGCACTGCGGGTGCGGTTCGACGACTCTGAACCTTTTGATGATCCTGGTGCTCGACCCAGTGGTGGGTGACGCAGGGCCGGTCGGGCGGGCGGCGGGCATCCGGTTGAATGGAGCCATGTCTGCACTGCGCCTTGTTGTTGCCGGGAGCCCCGCCGCTGCCGTGCCCACGCTGACGGCGCTCGCGGCGAGTGAACACGAGGTCGTGCGGGTGATCACGCGCCCCGCTACTGCACAGGGCCGCAAGCGGGTGTTGACGCCGACTCCCGTCGCCCTCGAGGCCGAACGCCTCGGCGTACCGGTGCTGTCCGCGCGCCGGCTCGGCGAGATCGAATCCGAGCTTCTGCCTCTCGACATCGATCTGGGGGTCATCGTGGCGTACGGCGCTCTCGTTCGGCCGCCGTTGCTGTCGTGGCCTCGCCTGGGGTGGATCAATCTGCACTTTTCCCTGCTGCCGCGGTGGCGCGGTGCGGCACCGGTGCAACACGCGGTGATCGCGGGCGACGCAGAAACGGGGGCGACCGTGTTCCAGCTCACCGAAGGGCTCGACGAGGGTGAGTGGTATGCGCAGCTGACAACGCCCATTGGCGCTCACCGCACCGCGGGGTCGCTCCTCGAAG
>JAYUKK010000321.1:0-2084 GCA_043764515.1 Microbacterium sp. | reverse complement strand
TGAGAGTCGCATACTGAGCTCGGCGACGGAGGCGGGGCGCAGCGACGAGCGACTGGCCTCGAGACTCGCTTGCAGGTCACGCAGAGCGGGAGAGAGCGACCCGGCGATCGCCCGTCGCAACTCTTGCTGCACCTCGGCGCCCGTCTCGGCTGCGAGGGGTCGCTCGCGTGCGAGCTCGAGCTCGGCGATATCGAGCGCACCCAGCACGAGGCGACGGCGCTCGAACTGCGCAATGGCATACACAAGAGCGGGAACCCAGGCAATGCTCACGATGATCCAGACCGCCGTACGGGTGAGGAATTCTGGGTCGACACCGGCGACGCGCTCGGCGATGACTCCGGCGACGATTCCGCGGAGACCAGCACCGAGTGCCCAGATGGCGATGATGGTTGTGACCGGAATGAGAGCGTGGTACCGCCGGGCGATCGCCGTGCCGCCCATAATCACGAGCCCTGCAACGGCATGCTGCGCCAGAGCGGAAACCAGCGGCCACCACCACTCAGGAAACGGGGTGACGCTTTCGCGCACCAGCACGAGAAGGGTACTGGGCGGCAGGAAGGCGACGAGCAGAACCCAGTGGGCCGCCCACGGGCCACCGAGGGCCTCACGAATGGTCATCCTCGGGTATCTGCCTCCGCCTGTGCCGAGCGGATCGTTCAGCCCGGGTGATACGTCATTGTGGCCTACGAATTGTGGCCTACATGAAGAGGGTCGTTCCTGGTCTCACCCGAAGAGACCAGGAACGACCACTCATCTCAGGAGTTCGAAATCGACCCGAACGATTCCGAAACTCCGGTCTTTCGGGCTAACGGTGATCCCCCGACCACCACCCGATGTGTTCCGTATCTGAATCATGCTCCTGCCGTGGAGACGGTGCAACCCGTCCCCGCCACGGGTGTTCGCAATGCGAACGGAGAGGTCCGAGGCCCGCGCGCACCATAAGATCGGGCGGAGGCCGCACAGCGTGGTCACGAGCGGAGGGGACGTGGTGAGGGCGATCGGAGCACCCGAAAAGCGGCGCCCGAGCGCGCTCCTCGGCACGCGGCTCACCAGCACGGCGCTCGTCAGCACCGCCATCGTCGTTGCGATCGCGCTCAGCGGGTGCGTCTCTGGCCCGGTCTCGCCGATGGCCACCCCAACCGAGTCACGGCCGACCCCGACCGCGACTCCCACGCCCACGCCGACTGCTGATCCTGAACTTGTGCCCGGGGGCACTGCAGGCCAGAACCGCCCGTTTGTCGAATTCATCATCGGTCGCCTCCTGGCGAGCAATCCACAGCCCGCGAGCCTCGAAATCATCGACACCCTGGTCGCGGGCGGCTTTGATCGCACGACGATGCAGGTGTCAGAAGACACCACGCGGGTGGGGAGCCGCGCCGACTCGATTCTTTTCTCGATTCTCATCGAGGGGCAGTGCCTTCTGGGCCAGGTGGCCGGCGGCGCCGTGGCGACCTCTCTGGCTGACGTGCTCGGCACCGGCCGGTGCCTGGTGGGGCGCACGGTCTCTCTAGACTGAGGACATGGCCGAATTCATCTACACCATGGTCCGCGCCCGCAAGGCGGTGGGCGACAAGCTCATTCTCGATGACGTCACGATGTCGTTTTTCCCGGGGGCCAAGATCGGCATGGTCGGCCCTAACGGTGCCGGAAAGTCGACGATCATCAAGATCATGGCGGGCCTCGACACCCCCTCGAACGGCGAGGCGCGCCTCAGCCCGGGGTACACCGTCGGCATTCTCATGCAAGAGCCCGAGCTCGACGAAACGAAGACCGTGCTCGAGAACGTGCAAGACGGCGTGCGTGAGCTCGCCGACAAGCTGCACCGCTTCAATGAGATTTCGCTGGCCATGGCTGACCCCGACGCCGACTTCGACGCGCTGCTGGCCGAGATGGGCTCCCTGCAAGAAGAGCTCGACGCGCAGAACGGCTGGGATCTTGACTCTCAGCTCGAACAGGCGATGGATGCCCTCCGTTGCCCGCCCGGAGACGAGATGGTGACCCACCTCTCGGGCGGTGAGAAGCGCCGCGTGGCGCTCTGCAAGCTGCTTCTCGAGAAGCCTGACCTGCTGCTGCTCGACGAGCCG
>JAYUKK010000320.1:0-6959 GCA_043764515.1 Microbacterium sp. | reverse complement strand
CAGCGAAGCGATCGAGACGGCGAAGGTGGCCGGTGGGCCCGCTCTGATCGATGTTTCGCACTGGGCGAGTGAGTGGTTGTGGCTTGACACCGCCGCGGCAGAACTTCGCGAGGCGCTCCCGGGCGTTGAGGTGCTCGTGAGTGACGTGCGAACCGACCCGTGGGACTTCGTGGTCGTACAGTAGGGGCACGTCCACACCCGCTCCTTGGTGCGTGGCACCACCCGAGATACTTCCGCCCGCGACCGATGAGAGACCAGGTGAGCCTCGCATGGCCCTGACCGCCAGCCCCGACGCCCAGCGCGTCTTGCTCGACGTGCAGGCGCTCGACACGACGCTGCAACAGCTCGCGCACCGCGAGCGATCGCTGCCCGAGCGTGCCGTGGTCACCGCGTTGGCGGCGGAGGCCGATGTGATGCGCGAGTTCGTGATTCAGCGCCGCGGTGAACTCGACGATGCCCGGCTCGAGCTGAGTCGTGTCGAGAGCGACGTGACGGTCGTCCAGGCACGCATTGCGCGTGATGGCGATCGCTTGCAGGCGAGCTCGTCGGTCAAGGACATCCAAGGGCTCGAGCACGAGCTCGAGTCGCTGCGCGGTCGACTGAATGATCTCGAAGAGATTCAACTCTCGGTCATGGAGAAGGTTGACGCGATCGAGACGGAGCTCGCATCGGCGACAGCCTCGCTCGACGCTCACCAACAGAAGCTCGCCGAAGCTCAGGCCGCGGGCGGTGCCGCGCTCGCGATCATCGCGGCGGAGGCCGATGCGGCTCGTTCACAGCGCGCGGCCATCGTTGCGACGCTGCCCGCTGACCTGATGGACCTGTATGAGAAACAGCGCGAGCGATACGGCATCGGCGCGTCACACCTGCGGGCGCGCATCTCAGGCGCGAGCGGCGTCGAATTGACGGGCAGCGACTTGGCGACCGTGCGGGCCGCATCTCCCGATGCCGTTCTGCTGTGCCCTGATTCGAACGCGATCCTCGTGCGCACCGACGAGAGTGGACTGTGAGCCGAGAGCTGCTCGTCGAGGCCGACGGGGGTTCACGGGGAAATCCGGGGCCCGCCGCGGGCGGAGCGGTCGTGATCGACCCGGCGTCGGGTAAGGTCATCGCCGAAGTCGGCGTGTGGGTGGGCGTGGCGACCAACAACGTCGCGGAGTACAGCGGCATGCTCGCAGGCGTACGTCGCGCGCTTGAGCTCGAGCCGAACGCCCATTTGACCGTGCGCATGGATTCCAAGCTCGTCGTCGAGCAAATGATGGGGCGGTGGAAGATCAAGCACCCGGCGATGGCTGAGCTCGCCGCGGAGGCACGTCTGCTGCTGACGGGCACGCCCGTGCGTTTCGAGTGGGTGCCGCGCTTACAGAACTCGCGCGCCGACAAGTGCGCGAATGACGCGATGGATGCCCGCGCGTCGTTCTCGCGCTAACGCCCCGTCTCGCTCACTCGAGGTCGAGGAAGTCGATTGTGCGATCAACCACGTCGCGCGAGACAGCCGTGATCGAGCGTTCTGTTGCGATAGCGGTGGCGCGGAGCCGGGCAAACGCTTCGGAGCTCGTGATGTCGAGTTGGGCACTGATCATGCCCGTCGCTTGGTGCACTTCGCGGCGAATTCCCGCGCCGTTGTCAAACGGCTCGGTCTCGTCGTCGCCGGCGGCCGACGCGAGGGCCGAGCGCACCGCAGGGATCGACACTGCTCGCGCGATGCTCAGCGCGTCGCTCACTGCATCGGCCGTGAGAGCGCCGGCAGTCGTGCGGTACAGGCCTGCAACACCCACTGTTGCTGCGCCCATCACCAACGGAAATGCGAAAGCGGCGCGAATTCCGAGTCGCTCGAACTGCGCGCCGATCATGGCGTTGACCGAGCCGCGGGCGATGTCGGGAATGAGCTGGGGCGCTTGATCTTCCACCGCCTCGTGCAACGGTCCGACTCCGAGTTCGAGCTCGAGTTCATCCCACCGAGCAGCCACGGGGTCGGTTGCTGCGACGGCTGAGCGATACCCCTGGCGATCGACGACGGAGAGAACCACGCCCGATATCGGCAGTTGGATCATGAACTCTGTGCACAGACCCCACGCTCCAGAGTCGCTCTGGCGCTCCCCGCCTGATGGCGGACGACTTCCCATTTCGGCTCCCGCCAGGTTAACCGGCGAAGCGCCACCACGAAGGGCGAGAGCGTCGGAGAGGCCAGTGTAGGGGTAGCGCCTCCGCGACGCGCTGGCGGGCGTACACTGAGCCACACTCGGCTCGCCGCATGGCGCACCGAGACCCCGTGCTCTGCTCGCCATCCGAATCAGGTGGGGCTGCGCATCCTTCACCAAAGGAAGTCACATGGGCGAGATCTCGAGGGACCATCGAGCCGCAGACGCCTTTGTCACGTTGGCAGATACGCTCACGGCTGACTTCGACATCATCGACCTGCTGCACACCCTCGTGAATCAGTGCGTCGAATTGCTCGACGTCGACGCCGGTGGGTTGCTGCTCGCCGACGAGTCGGGCGAGTTGCAACTCGTTGCCTCGTCGAGCGAGCAGGCAGAGTTCGTTGAGATCATCCAGTTGAGCGCTGGTGCCGGGCCGTGTGTCGACAGCTTTCAGAAGGGCGTCGCCATTACCGTCGCCGACATGGCTGTCGACGGCGATCCGTGGCCGACCTTTCAAGCCGCAGCGCTCGGGCAGGGTTTCCACGCCGTGTTCGCGACCCCCATGCGGCTGCGAGGTCACATCTTGGGGGCCATGAACCTGTTTAGCAAAACCGTCGGTGGTCCGACGGAGTACGACGCGCTCATTGCCCAAGCCCTCGCCGACATCGCGACCATCGGCATCTTGCACGAGCGGAGCATCCGCGAAACGCACGTTCTGAACGAACAGTTGCAGCGGGCCCTGGAGAGCCGCGTGCTCATCGAACAAGCAAAGGGCGTTCTCGCCGCGGTCGGCTCGCTCGACATGGATCAAGCCTTCACGACCCTGCGCGACTACGCGAGATCACACCACATGGCGCTTCGCGACGTTGCCCAGCAAGTCGCAGCCCGCACGCTCGACGACATCTTGGCACCCACAGCCGCGCGCACTGAGGCCGCTCTATAGAAACCCTGATCGTGACCTTAGGGTCCCTCAATTCACAGCTAAGCGATGTACCGTGAAGCAACGCCCGAGACCCCGGCCGACTCCGCACCCTCTGCCGGAAAGGTCGCCCGCTCATGTTCTCGATGCTCAGCCCCAACCACGAGCCGCTCCCCCCACCAACGCCGCTCGACCCGCCACCCGTGTCGTCGTTTGATACCGATCAGATCGGCGTCGTGCGCGAACTGCACGATGGCGTGATGCGCGTGTGGCTCTCGGGTATGCGCCCGACCTACCGCCGCGCGGTGAAGGGGCGCACCGGCCTCGTCGCGCGCAGCGTACCGCCGACTGCTCGGCATCGCGCGGCGTAACGCTCACGCGGGCGTATCCTGGGTCACGCAAGTGGGCCGGCCAGACGGTCGCGTCGGAGGCACGCCCCGCAAGGGGAACGACTCCGCCGAGGAACGTCCGGGCTCCACAGAGTAGGGCGGTGGGTAACGCCCACCCGCAGTAATGCGCGAGAACAGTGCAACAGAGAGCAGACCGCCACCGGCATCACGCCGGGGGTAAGGGTGAAACGGTGGTGTAAGAGACCACCAGGGGCCCGAGTGATCGGGCTCGCTAGGTAAACCTCGCCCGGAGCAAGGTCAGACAGACACCGTTGACGCGACTCGCCGAGGTGTCGGGTAGACCGCTAGAGGGCTGCGGCAACGTAGTCCCGAGAGAGATGGCCGTCGAAGGGAAGCGATTCCTGGAACAGAACCCGGCGTATCGGCCGACCCACTTGCCTTAGCCGATAGCAGTTACCACTGCGACGGTGCGTAGTCCTTCAGGAAGACACCGAACAGTTCTTCGCCGGCTTCGCCCCGCACGATGGGGTCGTAAACCCGCGCTGCGCCGTCAACGAGGTCGAGCGGGGCGTGAAAGCCCTCCTCGGCGAGGCGCAGCTTCGTGGGGTGTGGCCGCTCGTCAGTGATCCACCCGGTGTCGACGCTCGTCATCAAGATGCCGTCGGTCTCGAACATTTCGCGGGCGCTCGTACGCGTGAGCATGTTCATCGCGGCCTTGGCCATGTTGGTGTGCGGATGCCCCGGCCCCTTGTACCCCCGGCCGAACACGCCTTCCATGGCGCTGACATTGACCACGTAGGTGCGGGCGAACGGCGACGCAGCAAGCGAGGGTCGCAGCCGGTCAACCAAGATGAAGGGCGCAATCGAGTTGGCGAGTTGCACTTCGAGCATCTCGAGCGGTTCGACGGCGCCCACGGCCTGCGTCCAGCTATTGACGTCGTGCAGATCGGGCACGAGACCGCCGGCATCGATCGCGGTGCCCGCCTTGTGGCGTTCGAGGGATGCACTGCCGGCCGTCATCGCCGCCTGCGCTAGCTGCTCAGCCTTCGCGGCGGCCGCCGAGAGAATCGGGTGGGCGGCGACCGACTCGGCGAGCGCGAGCGGGTGCGGATCCATCGTGTGGCCGAACGTCACGAGCTCCGGCAGCGGACCGTCGGGCAGGGGAGCAAGCTCCGCCTCGATGAGCGGCTGATAGGCGCCGGGGGAGCGCCGTACGGTCTGTGCGGCGTTGTTGATGATGATGTCGAGCGGCCCGGCCGCCGCAACCGATTCGGCGAGGCCGATGACCTGGGCGGGGTCGCGCAAGTCGATGCCGACAATGCGAAGGCGACCGATCCAGTCGGCCGCGTCGGGGAGGGCCGAGAAACGCCGCACGGCATCCCGCGGAAACCGCGTCGTGATGGTCGTGTGTGCGCCGTCGCGCAGCAGACGCAGGGCGATGTACATGCCGATCTTTGCCCGACCGCCGGTCAGCACGGCGCGGCGTCCGGTGAGGTCGGTGCGCGCATCCCGCTTCGCGTGGTTAAGGCGCGCGCAGTCGGGGCACAACTGGTGGTAGAACGCGTCGACGAGCGTGTACGGCTTCTTGCAGATGTAGCACAACTGCGGGCGCGTGAGCTCGCCAGCGAACGGCGCATCGGTGGGTGAGCTGATGTCGACCCCGCGGGTTTCGTCATCGATGCGGTCGGGTGAGCCCGTCGCGGTCGCCTCGATGACGGCTTTGTCGGCGGCGAGCACTTCGGCGCGCTTCGAGAGACGGCGATGAACTTTTACGGCGCGGAACATGTGGGCCGTCGCGTGTCGAACGGCGGTGAAGTCCGGATGCTCGTGATCGAGTTCGTGCAGCGTGCTCAGCACCCGCAGAGTCGTCGCGAGGTCGGCGGGGTCGATGCCGGGCGCGTCGCTATCGTGAATGTCGGAGTGTTCAGAGGGCACATGCCAGGGTACCGGCCGCGCCCGTGGTGCCCAGCCCAGCAGGCACCGCGCTAAGCGATCTGCGCTCCGAGCAATGCACCGATGCCGAACGTCACCAGCAGCGCCAGCGCTCCGCCGATCAGCACCCGCACGGTGGGCCGCAGCCAGTGGCTCTTGCCGAGCACTGCACCGAGGGCGCCCGTGATGCCGAGTGCGAGTAGCGTGGCAGCGAACGTGATCGGGATGCGGAGCTCGGGCGGCGGCAACAGAATGGCCAGCATCGGCAGCACAGCCCCGGCGAGAAAAGCGAGCCCCGATGCGACGGCAGCTTGCCACGGCTTGAGCACCTCGTTTTCGTCGATGTGCAACTCCGCTTCGAGGTGGGCACCGAGCGCGTCATGAGCGGTGAGCTCTTCGGCCACCTTCTGCGCCGTTTCTGCGGTGAGCCCCTTCGACTGGTAGATACTCGCGAGCTCGGCCAGCTCTTGTTCGGGCATCTCGGCCAACTCGCGTTTCTCTTTCGCGATGAGCGCGGTCTGGCTGTCGCGTGCGCTGGCTACCGAGACGTACTCTCCGAGCGCCATCGAGATCGCGCCGCCGACGACCGCAGCAACACCCGCCGTGATGATCGGGCCCAGCTCACTTGTGGCACCGGCGACGCCCACGACCACCGCAGCAACCGAGACGATCCCGTCGTTGGCGCCGAGCACCCCGGCGCGCAGCTTATTGAGGCCCTCGCTGAAGGTTCCGCGATCGTGAGGCTCGGCATCATGCGGCGTGTGGGCGGCGGGGCTGTTCTGGTGCTCGGTCATGACCCCAGTCAACTCCGGTCCCTCCCCACCAACAAGCAAGGTAAGGCTCTGCTGTGGATCGGCCTGTCATACCGCGTCCGGCATACGCACGTGCGTAGAGTCGGCATATCTAGCAGGCAGTGGCCTGCAACTCGCGCCGGCTGGGAAGTCGCAATCCGTCCCCGAAGGCCTCATGACTTCTCTCGCCTCCTCCGGTGCCGAGTCCGCTGCGCTGGGCAACCTGCGCTCAACGACGCCGCGCGACCCGAACGCCGTTCCTCTCACTGCCTCGTACTCCGCGCTCATGCGCACCATTCGCGACGGCGGCCTGTTGCGCCGCCGTGAGGGCTTCTACTACGCGGTCTTCGCAGGCCTTGCCGTCGCACTCGGCGGCGTCATCACGGGCATGGTTCTGCTGGGTGACAGCTGGTTCCAGTTGCTCATGGCCGGTGCTCTCGGCATCGTGCTGACGCAGATTGCCTTCGTGACGCACGAGGCTTCGCACCGCCAGATCTTCGCCTCGGGCAAGGTCAACGACTGGGTCGGCCGCATTCTCGCGACGGCCGTCGTGGGCATCAGCTACCACTGGTGGATGCACAAGCACTCGCGTCACCACGCGAAGCCCAACCAAAAGGGTGCCGACCCCGACATCGAGCAAGACACGATCGCCTTCCTGCCCGAAGATGCTGCGAAGTCGAAGGGCGCTTTTGCGCTCATCACGCGCAACCAGGGCTGGCTTTTCTTCCCGCTGCTGACCCTCGAGGGCATCAATCTTCACTTCCGCTCGATCCTCAGCCTCTTTGACAAGGGTCGTGTCGAGCACCGCTTCCTCGAACTCGGGCTC
>JAYUKK010000319.1:0-6968 GCA_043764515.1 Microbacterium sp. | reverse complement strand
ACGACGACGACCGGGTCACGTACGCGAATCCTCAGGCACTCGAGTTGGCGCGTCACACAGAAGAAGAGCTGTTCGGCGCTCCGCTCTGGGGTCTTTTCCCCGAAGCCGTCGATGTGGGCTTCTGCGATTCGTTCGCTCGCGCGCGTCGCTCGGGTGAACGCGATGCCCACCGCGCGTTCTTCCCTCCCTTTGGGCGCTGGTTTGAAACCACCGCGTTCCCCACGAGCCATGGGCTCGCCCTCTATCTGCGCGATGTCACCGACGACGAGATTGCCCGCGTCACGGCGACCGAGTCGCAACGGAAGATCACGCAGCAAGCCGCACTACTCGACAACGCCAACGACGCGATGGTCGTGCGCACCCTCGACGGCAGGGTTCAGTATTGGAACCAGGCCGCGGCCGACCTCTACGGCTGGAGCACCGAAGAGGCGATCGGACGTGACGTGCTCGACCTCATCCGGGGCGACCCGAACGAACGCGCCAGTGCCACCGCTGAACTCATGCGGTACGGGAAGTATGCAGGTGAGCTTCATCAGCGCACACGAGACGATCGAGCGATAATCGTCGACTGCCGCTGGCAACTCATCACCGACGAAGACGGCGCCACGCGCTCGGTCTTCGCGGTCAATAGCGACATCACGAAGTACCGCAACGAGGAGGAGGCTCGCCAGCGCGCTCAGCGGCTGGAGAGCTTGGGCACCCTCGCGGGCGGAATCGCCCACGACCTCAACAACGTGTTAACCCCGATCCTCATGTCTGTGCAGTTGCTCAAGAGCGATGAGGCCGACCCTGAGCGCGCCGAAATGCTCGCAATGATGGAAACTGCGGTGAATCGCGGAGCAGATATGGTCCGCCAGGTCCTCTCCTTCGCGCGCGGCGTCGAAGGCCGCCGGATTCCCGTCGACGTTGATCGCCTCGTCACCGACCTTGTTGCTTTTAGTCAAAAACTACTCCCCAGCGGCATCACGCTCGACGTTGATCGAAGCACAGCACTTCCCGCGACGATGGGCGACCCAACGCAGCTGCTGCAGGTGCTCGTGAACCTCGTGACGAACGCGCGGGATGCGATGGGTTCATCCGGCCAGCTCCGTATCACCGCTCAATCCATCGACATTTCTGACGATTACGGCTTTGTGAGTGATGCCGCTACGCCCGGGGAATACGTCGCGATCTCCGTGGAAGACAACGGGCATGGCATGCCGTCAGACGTCGCATCGAAGATCTTCGAACCGTTCTTCACCACCAAAGTTCCCGGCAAAGGCACTGGGCTGGGCCTGTCGACGTCGCTCGCGATTATTCGCAGCCACGGCGGATTCATTCAGGCCTACAGTGAGCCCGAGCGTGGCACCCGGTTCATCGTTGGGCTTCCGGCCAGCACAGAGTCGGCGTCGGCCGACTCCTCTCCACCCAGGAAGAGCAACTCGATGCCCCGGGGCGAGGGGGAGCTCGTGCTCGTTGTCGATGATGAAGAGACCATTCGTCGAGTCGCGGGGCGAACGCTCCGGGCACACGGCTACCGGACGCTCGAGGCCACGAACGGCAGGGAAGCCATTGAGATCATTGAGAGCGGAACCGACACGGTTGATCTTGTGCTCACCGACATGATGATGCCCGTCATGAGCGGTGCGGCGACGAGCGCCTACCTCGAAGAGCACCACCCGAGCATCCCGATCATCGCCGCAAGCGGGCTGAACTCCGGGGGCACCGCGTCGGGAAACGTCGGCATGGGAATTAGCAGATTTCTCGCGAAGCCGTACACGACGAGCGCGCTCCTCACCGCCGTTCATGAGACCCTGCGTGACCATCGAGCAACCAACGAGGAGTCGAGATGAGCGAACCCGAGGCGCATCAGCTCCGCGTGGTGATTGCTGACGACGACACGTTCACGTTGTCGCTCGTGAGTGGGGGCCTTGAGGCCAAGGGTTTTGCCGTGACGGCCGCGACGTCGGTGTCGCAGGCTCTCGAAGCAGTGCGGTCAGTCGACCCGCACGCCGTGATTAGCGATCTGAACTTCGGCACCGTCGAGACCGGCGCAGAACTGCTGCAACACGTTGCCCAGCAGTTTCCGTGGATCGGATTAGTGGTGCTCACCTCGCATCGTTCCCCTGAGCTCGCGGTGTCGAACCCGGAGAAGATCCCGCTGGGCGCCGTCTACCTCGTCAAGTCGCAGTTGGGCCGCATCGATGATCTTGTGGATGCCGTGCATCGTGCCATCGCTGGTCACTCATCAGAAACGGATCACCCCGGCCACCAGCGAACCAATGACGATGTCCCGACCGTGACGGCCGCCCAAGCAGATGTTCTCAGAATGCTCGCGGAAGGAGCCTCGACTCGTGCGCTCGCCGAGTCGCGGGGTACGACCATCCGAGCGGTGGAGACCATGCTCAACCGACTCTTCTTGGCTCTCGGTCTCGACATGGGTGAGAACGCGAACCCCCGCGTCGCTGCCGTGACGATGTGGCAGCGCGGGGGGATCCGCGTTCGGTAGTGGTGACGCTCGCGATGCGCAGAGCTGCTCAGAAGGGCGTTGATGCCCCACTCGCGGCGAGTTCGGGCTGACCGTCGTGCGTCTCGAGCTCCGCGAATGGATCGCTGTCTGCGGCCGCTCCCGACGGGGCTTCCTGCTCGAATGAGTCGCCCAGCGCGGCACTGTTGCTCGACTCGGGGCTCGCAGCGATGACGCTGCGCGTGAACGAGGCCCGGCCCCACGTCAGGTCATGGCCGATCGACTCGGCGTCAACCTCAATGGTGGTGCCCGACTTCTCGCCGCTCTCCCAATCTCGAATGCGCACGCGGCCCGTGACGATCACGCGCTGCCCCTTCTCCACAGAGCTGGCCACGTGCGTGCCGAGCTGGCGGAACGCCGTGATCGTGTACCAATTCGTGTCGCCGTCGACCCACGAGTTCTGGGTGCGGTCGAAGCGACGCTGATTCGACGCGAGACGAAACGAGGTGATGGCGAGCCCCTCGCTCGTGACGATGTGGCGAGGGCTCGTGGCTACAAGGCCGGTGAGGGTGATGATGTCGGTCATGGCGTGCTCCTGACAGAAGGGTGACGACGCCGGATCGGGCGCCGGGTGGGCGCCGGCGGTTCGTGCCGGAGAACACCGGCGCCCGACTCGAGAATGCGCGATGCCGGTCGCACGGCCGCGAGTGCACCCCCGAACCGTGAGATGCGCGCTAGGGCGCCAGCGTGGGGAGGAGACCTCGCTCGGCCACGCGCTTAGCGGGATGACCACCCCGTCGCGTGGAGCCGGGCGACAGCCTCGAGCAGTAAGTCGAGCGTGAACTCAAACTCGAACTGATCGTCGCAGGCACCCAGCGGGTGTCGCGTCGCCGTGTCGATAGCGATGGCCGCGATGTGCGGATACTGCTGAGCCATCGCCGCCATCATCGCGTGCTGCTCGGCAGCCGACGGAGCGGGCAACGGCAGGGTACCCGGTGCAGGCGGGCTCGAGAACGCTTCTGGGCTGAACCCCCAGATACGGTGCCCGAGGGCGTGCATGCCATGGTGCACGAGGTCGTACGACAGCCCGCCGGCAGCGAACGCACCGGCCACGGTATCCATGTGAGCGAGGACGGCCGGCGTACGCTGCGTCGCGGCCTCGATAGCGGGTCGCAGCCACGGATGCTCCAGCAGGGCATCCCGCGCCGCCAAGACACGCCGCCGCACGCCCTCGTGCCACTCGAGCCCGGGCGGAGGAACTGCGTACCCCGACACGACGAGGTCAATCATGCCGGCCACGAGATCGTCTTTGTCCGTGACGTGCTTGTAGAGAGCCATGGGCACGACGCCGAGCTCGGCTGAGAGGTGCCGCATACTCACCGCCGCCAAACCCTCGCGATCGGCGAGGGCAACGCCCGCCGTGAGTACCTGGGCTCGATTGAGGGGTGCGGCCGTGCGCGCCGACGCGGCTCGCGCCTCCTCCGGCGTCACGAAAACCTCTGGCTTGACATGGTGTACAGCGTACGCCTATCGTGACCATTGGCCAAGGTGTACGCCGTACACCACCTCGGCCGGACATCCCGAAAGGACACCATGACTACCGACCGTCGTCTCGCACTCTGGGCGGGCATTTTCTACCTGGGAACGTTCATTACGTCGTTCCCCGCACTCGCGCTGAAGACGCCGCTTTTGTCAGGCGCCGCCGAACCCGGGCTCGCGGCCTGGGGTCTCCTGTTCGAAATCACCCTCGCCTTCACGTGCGTCGGCACCGCAATCGCGATCCTGCCCATCGCCCGCCGGGTCAGCGAGACCCTTGCGGTGGGTTTCGTCGTCTCGCGCACGATGGAGGCGGGGGTGATCCTCACCGGGGTCATCGCGGTGCTTGCATTGATCAACCTGGGGCCAACCTCGGCGAGCGCTCCTGCGCTTGTCGAGCTTCACGACGCGGCATTTTTGCTCGGCCCGGCTTTCATGTCGTCGATCAACGCCTTCTTGCTCGGCACGATCATGCTGCGCGGCCGTCTCGTGCCGCGCGTGATCCCGATTGTCGGCCTCATCGGCGCTCCCCTGCTCCTCCTGTCGTCCTACGGCGTCGTGCTGGGCCTCTGGGAGCAGACCGGCCCGATCGGCTCACTTGCTGCCATACCGATCGCCCTGTGGGAGTTCTCGCTCGGCGTGTGGCTCATTGCCAAGGGAGTTCGCCTGCCCGCATCAGGCCAGCCCGTCACCGCGCCTGCGTGAGCATTGAGGCGGCGAGGGAAGCACGCCGACGACCCGTACGCTGGTCGTATGGCCGACACCAATGATGCTTACCTCGCCGCCTCGAACCGTTACGAACTGCTCGAGTACTCGCGCGTTGGCCGCAGTGGCCTGAAGCTCCCGCGCATTTCGTTGGGATTATGGAACAACTTCGGTGACGATCGGCCGCTCGAGACGCAACGAGCGATTCTGCGCCGAGCGTTTGACCGGGGCGTAACGCACTTCGATCTCGCCAACAACTACGGCCCGCCCGCGGGCAGCGCCGAGCAGAACTTCGGCACGATCCTCGACCAAGACTTCGCCCGATACCGCGACGAGCTCATCATCTCGACCAAGGCGGGCTACTACATGTGGCCCGGCCCCTACGGCGAGTGGGGCTCGCGCAAGTACGTGCTGAGCTCGCTCGACGCAAGCCTGGGGCGCATGGGCCTCGATTACGTCGACGTGGTCTACCACCATCGCCCCGACCCCGACACTCCTCTCGACGAAACCATGGGGGCACTCGCGACCGCGGTCACGAGCGGCAAAGCGCTCTATGCCGGCATCTCGAACTACAACGCCGAGCAGACGCGCGAGGCCCACCGCGTGCTTGGTGAGATGGGCATCCCGTTGCTCATTCACCAACCGCGCTACAACATGTTCGATCGCCGCATGGAAGACGGTTTGCTGGATGCTCTCGCCGAGCTCGACCTCGGCAGCATCGTGTTCTCGCCGCTTGCGCAGGGGCTGCTCACGGGCCGGTATCTTGACGGTATCCCCGCCGATTCACGCGCGGCCGAAGGTCGCTGGATCAGCGGCGACAACATCGACGAGGCATACCTGGTCCGGGCCCGAGCGCTCAACGGCATCGCCGAGGCACGGGGCCAGTCGCTCGCCCAAATGGCGCTGCTGTGGGTGCTGCGGCACCCGCAGGTCACGAGCGCCCTCATTGGCGCCAGTAGCGTGCGTCAGCTTGACAACAGCCTCGACGCCCTTGACGCCGCCCCCCTCACGGCCGATGAGATTGCGGCGATCGAGCCGTACGCGGTGCACGGCACCGGCACCGCGCAGTAATCCGCCGACCGTGGGATATCTGTACGCACTGTTGGCTGCCGTTCTCTTTGGAGCCAACGGCAGCGTGACCAAAGTGACGATGGAAGCGGGCCTCAGCCCGGCGCAGGTCACCGAGTTTCGCCTCGTCGGTACGGCGATCATCGCAGGCCTCGTTTTGCTCGTCATCGACCGTGGTGCGTTCGTGCTCCCCCGTCGCCAGTGGCCCGTCATGCTGCTGCTCGGCATCGTGGGCGTGGCACTGCTCCAGGCCACCTACGCTGCGGCGGTGCAGATTCTGCCCGTGGGCATTGCGCTTCTGCTCGAATACACCGCCGTGCTCATGGTGGCGCTCGTCGCCTTCTTCATCTTCCGCGAGCCCGTGAAAGCACGGCTGTGGGTGGCGATCGCTTTCGTGCTCGTCGGCCTCGCCGTGGTCGCCCAGGTGTGGGCCAGCACCCTGAACTCACTCGGAGTCGCCCTGGCTCTTGCCGCCGCGGTGTGCCTCGCCGTTTACTTTCTCGTCGGCGAGAAGCAGGTCGCGCGCATGTCGCCTCTGGCGGTCTCGTTCTGGACCATGAGCATTGCGGCCGTCTTCTGGAGCTTCGTGAGCGGGTGGTGGGAGTTGTCGCCCGGCATCTTCATTACCCCCGTAGACATCGGCGGGGCGCTCGGTGTGTTCGAAGTACCGATGGCGGTGCCGCTCGCCTGGAACGTGCTGCTCGGCTCGTTCGCACCCTTCCTGCTGAGCCTTGCGGCGCTGCGTCACCTGCCGGCAACGGCGGCCGGAATCGTTGCCTCGAGCGAGGTGATCTTCGCCTTCGCTGTGGCCTGGCTCTGGCTGGGTGAGACTCTCGAATTCGTGCAGATCGTTGGGGCTGCGGTGGTGCTCGCGGGCATCATCCTGGCCCAGAGTGCTCGAGTCGGAAAGGTCGTCGACGCCGACCTGGCTCTCGCGACCGGACCCATCGCGACCGCGCACCGGATCGACGAATCCTCGACGTAGGTTGGCATGTCCCCCGTTCGGGGGTAGTGTGCACGGCATGGACTCGGGCATCGGCATTCTGCAGTGGCTGGCAACAGACGAGGGCTGGCGCGTGCTCTCGGGCGCCATCATCCCGGCGCTCGCCATCATTGTCGCGGGCATTGTTGCGGGGCTCATCGGACGAGCATCGACCAAGCGGCTCATCAGACTGCATTATCGGGATGCTCTGACCGCCGCCATCGGAGGCTT
>JAYUKK010000318.1:0-6976 GCA_043764515.1 Microbacterium sp. | reverse complement strand
CCCCGCACCCCTCGAGGGAGCGGGGCCGTCGCCCATGTCGCCGAGCATCGCTCCCGCCGTGTGGGACATCGCTCGGTGCTCGGTGCTCCGGCTGGATGGTGGAGTTCTGGGCGTGGAGCCCCTCCTGTGCCATGTGCCGTTCGCGGCACGTGCCGCGACCGGCACATTGCCGTCAGGGTTACTCCCGCGGGTACACCTGTCGATGGTCCGATCGCAAGCGCCCATGGCGCCCAGCAGAAAGCCCGGTGGGGGCGCGGCCTAGACTGACCCCGCGATGAAGAAGCTCATCTCTGCCCCCGAGACTGTCGTCGCCGACGCCCTGCGCGGCCTCGCGCTCGCGCATCCCGGCGTGCGTGTCGATCACGAGACGCGAGTCGTGTACCGCGCCGAGCCGAAGGAATACGGCACCGTCGCACTCGTCAGCGGTGGCGGGTCGGGGCACGAGCCCCTGCACACGGGTTACGTCGGCTTCGGGATGCTCGACGCAGCCGTCGCGGGTGACGTGTTCACCTCGCCCACGCCCGACCAGATTCACGCCGCTACCGTTGCCGTTGAGCGCGGCGCCGGCGTGCTGCACATCGTGAAGAACTACACGGGCGACGTGCTGAACTTCGAGTTCGCCGCCGAACTAGCGCAGGCAGCGCGCATCGACGTGCGCACGGTTGTCGTTGCCGACGATGTGGCCGTGGCCGACTCCACCTTCACCGCGGGCCGACGTGGCACGGGCACGACCGTGTTGCTCGAGAAGATCGTGGGCGCGGCGGCCGAGCACGGCCATGATCTCGACACGCTTCACGAGCTCGCGACGCGCATCGCTGACGCTGGTCGATCGATGGGGCTTGCGCTGCGCGCAGCGACGGTTCCGGCCGCGGGAGTGCCGACCTTCGAACTTGCGGACGACGAGATCGAGTGGGGTGTGGGCATTCACGGTGAGCCCGGGCGGGCGCGCCAGACGATGGCTCCTGCCCCCGAACTCGCCGAGCGGCTTGTGGGCCCCCTCGTGGCCGACGGGCTGCCCGCGGGCGACGCGATCGTCATGCTCTCGGGGCTCGGCGCGACGCCGCTCATTGAGCTCTACGCGATGCTCGCCGAAGTGGTCCCCCTGCTCGAGGCCGTGGGGGTGCGCGCGGTCCGCACGCTCGTGGGCAACACCATCACGGCGCTCGACATGGCGGGCTGCCTGCTGACGGTGCTTCCCGTCGACGCCGAGTTGCTGGCCTATTGGGATGCTCCCGTCGAGACTCCTGCCCTGCGGTGGGGGCGGTGACCATGCTGACCCTTGCCGTCACGACCGACTGGCTGCGCCGCTGGGCGGCCGAGATCGCTGAGAACGAGCATCACCTCACGCGACTCGACGCGGCCATCGGCGACGCCGACCACGGCGCCAATTTGCAACGCGGCATGAGCGCTGTGGTCGTCCAGCTTGACGCCCAACCGCCCTCGACCGTGCGCGAAGCGCTTACGCGCGCGGGCCTCACCCTCGTCAGCACGGTGGGCGGAGCGAGTGGCCCACTCTTCGGCACGCTGCTGCTGCGGGCGGCGACCGCGGCCGGCGATACGGCGGCGCTCGGCGGCCCCGCTGTCGTCGCCGCCCTGCGCGCCGGAGCCGAGGGTGTTCAGCAACGCGGCCACGCAGAACTCGGCGACAAGACGCTTCTCGATGCTCTCGTGCCCGCGATTGACGCCTTGGATGCTGCGGTGGCGACGGGCGCTTCGCTCACCGAGGCAGCATCCACTGCCGCCATCGCGGCCAACGCCGCCCGTGACGCGACCGCAGAGCTCGTCGCCCGTCGCGGCCGCGCGAGCTACTTGGGCGACCGCAGTCGGGGCTCGATCGACCCGGGGACGGCATCGACGGCTCTCATGTTCGGTGCTCTCGCCGCGGCGCTCGCCGTCCCCGGTTTGTCCGGCGCGGGTTCGGCGCCTGCCGCATCGGCGCCCTCCGGCTCGGGGCCCGCCACACCGCCCGCGCCAGTCAAGAGCCCCACCGGTGAGCCGCCGCCCGTAACCGATCGCCGGGCACCGCGGGTGGGGTTCGTGCTCGTGTCGCACAGTCGGGCCCTCGCTGAGGCGGCGGCGACTCTCGCGCGTGAGTTTGTTCCCGTCGATCCTCCGCGCATCGCGATTGCCGCGGGCCGCGCCGACGGGGGCACGGGTACGAATGCGACGCGCGTGGCCGCCGCGATCAGTGAGGCATCCGAGGGTGTGGGCGTTGTCGTGCTCACCGACCTCGGCTCAGCCGTGCTGAGCGCCGACATGGCGCTCGAGTTCGTGGCAGGTCGCATCGATGTGCGCGTCGTTGCGGCGCCGTTCATTGAGGGTTTGCTCGCCGCCGTCGTGCGGGCCGCGACCGGCGAGAGCATTGACATCGTGGCCGCCGAGGCCACCGCAGCGATGGCACCGAAGGTCGCCCTGCTGGGGGGAGCATCGGGTGCGTCCCCGGCAGTGCCCAGCGCGAGCGCACGGCTGGCCGCTGCACCCCCGACCGACTCCGCCGACTCCGCCGACTCCGCCACCCCCGACCGGCCGACCGCGATGGCCACAACCCGCGTGCGCAACGAGGGCGGCCTGCACGCCCGCCCCGCGGCCGAGATCGCCGCGCTCGCCGCGAGCTTCTCAGCCTCGATTACTCTCGCCGTGCCGGGCAAGCCGCCTGCGCCGGCGGCCAGCCCGCTGAGCATCTCGATCCTCGTTGCGAAGCCCGGCACCGAGATGCAGGTGAGTGCGACGGGTGACGATGCCGAGGCAGCCGTGCTTGCGATTGCTGAGCTCATCGAGGGCGGTTTCGGCGAACCGCTCGTGGGCGAGCCCGTGCGCGCATCCGTCGGCTCGGCATCCGCCGCGCCCGCTGCGGCAGCCGCCACGATCGCCGCCTTGGCTCTCTCCGAGTCCGGCCCCCGCGACCGCGGTGCCGGACCACTCGGCGTGAGCTCGGGTCGCGTCGTCGGTCCGGTCGCGGTGCGGGTGCACGCGATCGCTGAACCGAGTGCAACCGTGATTATGGCCCCGCCCGCGCGCCCCGCGGCGATGCGCATCGTGACGGATGCCCTGCGCGCGACCGCCGCCCAGTACCGTGAGCGCGCCGCTCGCACCGAGGGTCATCGCGCCGTGGTGCTCGCCGCGACGGCGGCGATCGCCGACGACGCCGTGCTGCATGACGCCGCGTCGAGTGCGGTGCACGAGCGCGGGGTGAGCCCCGAGCGCGCCGTCTGGGATGCCATGGCTCGGCTCGTGGCCGAATACCGGGCCGCGGGCGGAGACCTGCTTGATCGCATCACCGACCTGCACGATGTGCGTGATCGCACAATCGCGGCAATCACCGGTGTTGAGCCCCCGGGGCTGCCCGAGCGACGCGAGCCTTACATCTTGATCGCCGACGACTTGGCGCCTGCCGACACGGTGACGCTCGACCCGGCCCGCTGCCTCGCGCTCGTGACCGAGCAGGGCGGGCCGACCTCACACACGGCGATCATTGCGCGTGAGCTCGGGCTTCCGGCGGTCGTGGGGGTGGCGGGCGCGACGCGCATCGCCGACGGCACGCTCGTGCTCGTCGATGGCGACACGGGCGAAGTGATCGTGCAGCCCGACGTGGCTGAGCAGGCGACGGCAACGGGCGTCGTGACTCTGCCGCCCTTCGTGGGGCCGGGCCAGACAGCCGATGGTCACCTCGTCGTGTTGAGCGCCAACGTGGGGGCCCCGCGCGAGATCGCCCGCGCGGTCGAGCGAGGCGCCGAAGGTGTGGGGCTGTTCCGCACCGAGTTTTGCTTTCTCGACCGGGCTGATGAACCGAGTGTGGCCGAACAGGTCGCGGCCTATCGAGAGGTCTTTGCCGCCTTCCCGCAACAGCGCATCATCGTGCGCACGCTCGACGCGGGCAGCGATAAACCCCTGCCATTTTTGACGCCGATCGATGAGCCGAACCCCGTGCTGGGGCTGCGCGGCGTGCGGACGGCCATCCGGGATCCGCAGGTTCTTGATCGCCAGTTGCAGGCGATCGCCGAAGCCGCTGCCGCCGAGCGCGCGGATGTCGCGGTGATGGCGCCCATGATTGCCACGCTTGCGGAAACGCGCGAATTTGTTGCGCGAGCGCGCGCCGCGGGTATCGCGAGCGTGGGCATCATGCTCGAAACTCCCGCGGCGGCAGTCACGGCCGCCGAGCTGTGCTCTGCCGTGGACTTCATCAGCGTGGGTACCAACGACCTGTCGCAATACACGATGGCGGCCGACCGCATGTCGGCCGCGCTCGCACCGCTCGCCGACCCGTGGCAGCCAGCGCTGCTGCGGATGATCCGCATCGTCGGTGAGGCTGCCGCGGCAACGGGCACACCGATGGGTCTGTGTGGTGAGGCAGCCGCGAACCCCGACTTCGCCGCGGTGCTTGTGGGGCTTGGGGCGTCGAGTCTGTCGATGGCGGCACGGGCGATCCCGACGGTCGGGGCGCGCCTCGCGGGGGTCACGCTCGAGCAGTGTCGCGCGGCGGCCGCGGCAGCGTGTGCGGCAGCCGAACCGGCGGCCGCGCGTGCCGCCGCGCGCGCTGCTCTCGCCTGAACTGCGCTTCACGCAAACCCTCGCCTCGGGCGACACCCCGGTGATACTCTCGGCCTGCCGCCGACCGGCGGGCTGATCGTGCGGCCGCAAGGGAGCATCCATGACCGACACCGTTTCTGCGCCGCACACTGATGGCAAGGGCCTCGCTACGGGCACTCTCGGTCTGGCGGGCTCGACGGTCATTGGCCTCGCATCGACGGCCCCGGTCTATTCGCTCGCGGCGACGCTTGGCTTCGTGGTTCTCGCCGTCGGGGCGCAGGCTCCCGTCGCGTTCATCATCGCCTTCGTGCCGATGCTGCTGATCGCTTTCGCCTATCGCGAGCTCAATCGCGAGATTCCTGACTGCGGCACCGCGTTCACGTGGGCGACGAAGGCGTTCGGGCCGTGGGTGGGCTGGATGGCCGGCTGGGGTGTCGCGGTCGCCGGCATGATCGTGCTCTCGAACCTTGCCCAGATCGGGGCGGTCTACTTGTGGCTGCTCATCGCGCCCGATGTCGCCAACAACCCCGTCGCCGTGACGGCCACGGGCGTGGTGTTCATCGCGATCATGACGCTCATCAGCTGGCGTGGCCTCGAGATTGGCGAGCGCCTGCAGAACGTGCTGCTGGGTATTCAGTACCTCGCGCTCGTCGGATTTGTCGTGGCGGTCATTGTGTCGTTCGCCACAGGCACCGCGCCGGCCACCGCGACGCCGCCCACGCTCGAGTGGTTCAACCCCTTCGGCTTTGAGAGCTTTGGCGGCTTTGTCGAATCGATTCTTCTTGCTCTTTTCATCTACTGGGGCTGGGACACCTGCCTCGCGCTCAACGAAGAGACGCGTGACCCCAAACGCATCCCCGGCCGCGCCGCGGTGCTGACGACCCTCATTTTGCTCGTGACCTACGTGGGCGTCGCGGTGGCGGCCATGGCCTACGCGGGCCTCGGTACTGAGGGCTTGGGTCTCGGCAACGAGGGCAACGCTGACGACGTGTTCTTCGCGCTCAAAGACGCCGTGCTCGGCCCGTGGGCCTGGTTGCTCGTGCTCGCTGTCATGATTTCGGCGATCTCGTCGACGCAGACGACGATTCTGCCCACCGCGCGCGGCACGCTCGCGATGGGCGTCTACGGCGCTCTGCCTCAGCGCTTCGGCTCGGTGCACCCGCGCTTCCACACCCCCGGTTTTTCGACGGTGCTCATGGGCGTCGTGGCCGCGAGCTTCTTCGTGGGCATGTCGCTCATCAGCGACAACCTGCTGCAAGACACGATCCTTTCTCTGGGGCTCGCCATCGCGTTCTACTACGCAATCACCGGGTTTGCGTGCGTCTGGTACTTCCGACGCACGCTGGTGCAGAGCGCGAGCAATCTGTGGATGCGCGGCATCTTCCCCTTCCTCGGCGCAGCCATGCTCACCGCCGCCTTCGGGTTCTCCGTCGTCGACATGTTTGACCCCGACTACGGAAACACGGTGCTCTTCGGGGTGGGCGGTGTGTTTGTCGTGGGCGTGGGCTCGCTGGCAATCGGCGCCGTGCTGATGGGCATCTGGGCGCTCATGCCGGCGTCACGCCCGTTCTTCCGCGGCGAGACCCTCAACGAGAGCACCGAGGTGTTGGTGCCCGAAAACGAACAGCCGGTCATCCGTTCGATCGACGGCGGGCGCTGAGCCCCGCGAGGCACCGCGGCCTCACGGGTCGGGCGGCGATAGGCTCGCCCGCAATATGACCCGTCGACTGACCGCCGTGATGAGCGCCCTCGAGGCGCTGCTGATCGTCGGTATTGGCATCGCGGTTCCGCTCAGCATCCTCACGATCATGTGGGCGGCGCAATTCGGGTTTCAGGTCGACTGGTTCGTCTTCTGGCGCGCTGCCGTGCTGATCTGGCTCGTGGGGCACGGCGTCGACGTCACCTTTCAATTGGATGCGCAGACGGCGCTCGCACTGGGCGTCACGGGGGTGGCTGACCCCTTCGTCGTGTCGCTCGCCCTCAGCGGCTTCGCGCTGTGCACGGCGCTCGCGGGCGTGGCGATGGCGCGGCGACTGCGGCGTGAACCGCACCGCGTGCTGGGTGAACTCGTGGCGCTTGCCACGGTCGTCGTTCTCTCCGGCCTCGCCGTGCTGACGGTATCGGCCGAGGGCGTGCTGCCCTCGCGGTGGCAGTCGCTGCTGTTTCCGGCTCTTGTGTTCGGGCTGGGCCTCGCGATCGGGTCGATGGGGGCGATGAACCCGGCGCGCGTGCGCCTGCGTCGCATGATCGCCGAGGGGCCGCAGCCGTGGTTCGCCGCCGGGGGAGCCGCGCTTCGTGCCGGGCTGGGCACCGTAGCGACAGTCATCGTCGCTGCCTCGCTCGTGACGACGACGGCTCTCGTGATCAACTATGGCCAGGTCATCGCGCTCTACGAGAGCGTGCAGGCCGGAGTTCTCGGCGGCATCGCGCTCACGGCCGCGCAACTGGC
>JAYUKK010000317.1:0-6979 GCA_043764515.1 Microbacterium sp. | reverse complement strand
GGCTCCACGACGAGCGCTTTTACTTCGTGCACTCGTATGCGGCACACGAGTGGAGCCTGGACCCGCACCCGGCCATCCCGACGCCGCTCGTGACGTGGGCGGAGCACGGCGAGCGATTCATCGCGGCGGTCGAGAACGGGCCCCTCACGGCGACGCAGTTCCACCCCGAAAAGTCGGGCCAAGCAGGTCTGCGCCTGCTCACCAACTGGCTTCACGGCCTCTAAGTACGGGCTGAGAGCCCGGCGTTGGCACACAGGATACGATTGCGTGTTTCGCCGCGCTGAGGCGCGAGTCGACCCCCTGACCAGCACAGAAAGCCAGTGATGAGCGAGTTCTCGACGATCCCCGCCCTGACCCTCTTGCCCGCGGTAGATGTCGCCGGCGGCAAGGCCGTGAGACTCACCCAGGGCGAGGCCGGTTCGGAGACGAGCTACGGCGACCCGATCGATGCAGCGCACGAGTGGGCCGACCAGGGTGCCGAGTGGATTCACCTTGTCGACCTCGACGCGGCGTTCGGGCGCGGCAGCAACCGCTCGATCATCAAGAAGGTCGTCAAGACGACCCCGAAGAACGTGAATATTGAGCTCTCGGGCGGCATTCGCGACGACGCGACTCTCGAGGCCGCGCTCGCGACGGGCGCACGGCGCATCAATCTCGGTACGGCGGCTCTCGAGAACCCCGAGTGGGCTGCTCACGTCATTGCCGAATACGGCGATGCGATCGCGGTGGGGCTCGACGTGCGCGGCACGACGCTCGCGGCGCGCGGCTGGACGGAAGAGGGCGGCGACTTGTGGGCCGTGCTCGAGCGCCTCGAATCGGCCGGGTGTGCTCGCTATGTCGTGACCGATGTCACGAAAGACGGAACCCTCAAGGGCCCGAACCTTGACCTGTTGCGGTCGGTGATGGAGCGCACCGACCGCCCGGTCGTAGCCTCCGGGGGTGTTGCGAGCCTTGATGACATTGCCGCGCTCCGCGAACTCGTGCCCTTGGGCCTCGAGGGAGCCATCGTGGGCAAGGCGCTCTATGCGGGCGCGTTCACGCTTCCCGAAGCACTGGATGTCGCGGGCCGCTGATTCGGCAGGCCAGCCCTGGCAGGGGCGGCACTTCGAGCCGAACGAGAGCGCGGCCGATGATGGGTCTGCGCCCCCCGAGTACCTCACAGCGATTGCCGCGATTCGTTCGGGCACCGGCACGCTCGTCGAGGCAGTTGATGTCGTTCGAACGTGCCGCTTTCTCATTCCGCTGGTCGCCGTCGCCGGGGAAACGGGCCTGACAGACGACGGCCTCGTCGTCGACAAGACCCAAGAGCTCTCGATCATCACGGTTGCAGGCCCCGATGGTCGCCCCGTGTTGCCCGTCTTTTCCTCGGTCGACGCGATGCGCCGGTGGCGTCCAGATGCTCGGCCGGTCCCCGCAGACGCCGTTCGCGTTGCCCTCGCCGCGGCTTCGGAGCACACCGATCGCGTGGTGATCGATGCCCGTTCTCCGGAAACGCTTCTCGTGCTGCCCCGCCCCGCCGTCTGGGCCATCGCGCAGGGCGAGCCATGGGTGCCGGCCGTCGACGATGCCGCGGTGCTGGAGGCTGTTGCGCGGCCGGCGGCGCAGCATCCCGAGATCTGGGCGGTCACGCTCGTTGCGGGAGACCCGCAGGGTCGGGGCGAGACGGCCGAGGTGGTTGTGCGCTTGGGCGTCGAGCCAGGGGTCGAGCCCGAGCGTCTACGGGGCATCATCGCCGACCTGAGTGCGCGGTGGGGGGCGGATGCGACCGTTGCCGAGCGCATCGACTCGCTCTCGGTTCAGCCGGTCGCCGGACCGCGCCCCGAGTCGGCCGAGGGCGCAACCTAACTAGTTGACGGGGCCGGTGAGCTTCTCGCCTGGGCCGTGGCCGGGCGCATCGGGGAACGGCGATGCTTCGCGGAACGCGAGTTGCACCGAGCGGAGCCCGTCACGCAACACGCGAGCGTGGTGGTCACCGAGTTCAGGGGCCGAGGCAGTGATGAGGCCGGCCAGAGCGGTGATGAGTTTTCGGGCCTCAGCCAAGTCAATCTCGTCGTCTCCGTGCTCGGAAAGTCCGCATTTCACCGCCGCGGCGCTCAACAGGTGCACCGCTACGGTGTTGATAATTTCGACCGCCGGGACCTCAGCGATGTCGCGCGAGGGCTCTGTGTCGGTGGGGTTCTCGCTCATGAGACCTTTCACCTGCTATCGTTATGCGGGCTCCGGGGCCAGATCCCCGGAACGAAAGTGGAGACTTCTCCCACCCGCGCTTGACCGACTACTAGGTTACCGGGTCGAATCACCCCGTTCGACGGCTGAAAAGCTGCGCGACGTCTGTGGGTGGTGCTGGCCATGTGCCAGGGATGCAGCGCTCCTCTTTCGATGGAATCACCACTGATCCATTCGGATCACGACAGAGGAGAATCGCATCAGCGAACCGAGAACGAACGACCGTATCCGCGTCCCCGAGGTCCGTCTTGTGGGCCCCGCTGGTGAGCAGGTCGGAGTCGTCAAGATTGAGGTAGCCCTGCGCTTGGCGCAAGAGGCCGACCTCGATCTCGTCGAGGTCGCCCCCAACTCGAAGCCGCCCGTGGTCAAGATCATGGACTACGGCAAGTTCAAGTACGAGGCGGCGCAGAAGGCTAAAGAAGCCCGCCGCAACCAGGCCAACACGATCCTCAAAGAGGTGCGTTTTCGCCTGAAGATCGACAAGCACGACTACGAGACGAAGCGCAAGCGCGCTGAGGGCTTCTTGCAGGCTGGCGACAAGGTCAAGGCCATGATTCTGTTCCGCGGTCGCGAGCAGTCGCGCCCCGAGCAGGGTGTTCGTTTGCTGCAGCGTTTCGCCGAAGACGTGGCCGAGTTCGGCACGGTGGAGTCGACCCCCATGATCGATGGCCGCAACATGGTCATGATCATTGGTCCGCTGCGCAACAAGGCTGACGCGAAGGCTGAGCAAATGGCGCAGCGCGCTGCGTCGAAGGCCGCGCGTAAAGAGAGCGACGCTGCTCCCAAGGCTGAGGACCCTGAAGAGAAGGCGCCTGCTCCCGTGGCGAAGGCTGCATCGAAGGCGGCGGAGAAGTCGGCTGAGAAACCCGCTGTTGTTGCTGAGTCGGTAGCTGACATCGTTGCTGAGGCTGTTGCTGAGCCGACTGCTGAGCCTGCTGTTGAGGTCGCGACCAAAGCCCCGGCCGCGGCGAAACCTGCAGCCGCCACGAAGTCTGCTGCTGCCAAGCCGGATGCCGCCAAGCCCGCGGCAGAAAAGCCTGCCGCTTCAAAGCCCGCAGTTGCCAAGCCAGCAGCTGCGAAGCCTGCTGCAGCCAAGCCTGCTGCCGCCAAGCCTGCTGCAGCCAAGCCCGCCGCCGCGAAGCCCGCGGCAGCGCCCAAGCCCTCCGCGTCGGCGTAACCCGCGACGCGCATCCAACCTGAAAGAAACGAGGAAGCAATGCCCAAGCAGAAGACGCACTCCGGTGCCAAGAAGCGCTTCAAGCTGACCGGCTCCGGCAAGGTCATGAAGCAGGGTGCAGGCATGCGCCACAACCTGGAGAAGAAGTCCAGCAAGACGACCCGTCGTCTCAACACCGAGGTGGTCCTTGCTCCGCAAGACGCCAAGGTGATCAAGAAGCTCATCGGCAAGAAGTAAGACCCGAGAAACGATCTGAAGGACTAAAGAAATGGCAAGAGTCAAGCGGGCCGTCAACGCCCACAAGAAGCGTCGGGTCATCCTCGAGCGGGCAGAGGGCTACCGCGGCCAGCGGTCGCGCCTCTACCGCAAGGCCAAGGAGCAGGTCACCCACTCCCTCGTCTACGCATACCGTGACCGTCGCGCGAAGAAGGGCGAGTTCCGTCGCCTCTGGATTCAGCGCATCAACGCCGCGGCGCGTGCCAACGGCATGACGTACAACCGCCTCATCCAGGGTCTCGGCATCGCCGGGGTCGAGGTTGACCGTCGCATGCTCGCCGAGCTGGCCGTCAACGAGCCCACTGCCTTTACGGCGCTCGTCAAGGTCGCGAAAGAGGCTCTCCCGGCCGACACGTCGGCCCCCAAGGTCGACGCGGCCTGATCCACCCTCGTTTCATCGCACGACGGCGCGTCCCTTCGGGGCGCGCCGTCGCTGCGTTCACCAGGCGTTAAGTGGCCACTCGGTACCATAGGTCTCGTGATCGACAACCCGCGCTCGCCCCGCGTGCGCGCGGCGGCGAAGCTCGCGAAGAAGAATCAGCGCACCGAGACGGGCCTCTTCCTTATCGAGGGACCGCAGGCGGTGGCGGAAGCGCTGGAGTACCGCGCTGACCTCGTCATCGAGGTTTTCGCCACTCTCAGTGCGCTCGATCGGCATCCCGCGCTCGCTCGCGCAGCCGCGGCGGCGCAGGTTCGCATCGAGATGGTGACGGATGCCGTGCTCGACGTCATCGCCGACACCGTCACCCCGCAGGGAGTCATTGCCGTGTGCCGGCAGTTCCCTCTCGCTCTCGACGAGTTGCTCGAGCGCCGCCCGCGCCTCGTGGCCGTACTGGAAGAAGTGCGCGACCCCGGCAACGCCGGAACGATCATTCGCGTGGCCGATGCCGCGGGCGCCGACGCGGTCATCCTCACCGGAACGAGTGTGGATGTCTTCAACCCCAAGGTTGTGCGGGCGACCACGGGCTCACTGTTTCATGTGCCGGTCGTCGTCGGGGTGCCGCTCGCGAGCACGCTCGAGGTGTTGCATGGCCTCGGTATGCGCATCCTCGCCGCGGACATTTCGGGCGATGACCTGCTGGCCGTGCGCTCGGAAGGCGAACTCGACGGCCCTACCGCATGGCTGTTCGGCAACGAGGCGCGAGGGCTGACCGACGAGCAACTCGCGCTCGCCGACCGTGCGGTCATTGTGCCGATCTACGGCAAGGCCGAGTCGCTCAACCTCGCCACGGCCGCGGCTGTGTGTCTCTATGAGAGTGCCTTCGCGCAGCGGGCGAGTGACGCCGTCGGCCCGCACTAAACTCAGTTCTCGTGCCATCCAGCCCCGAGATCACCGAAGCTGCCGTCGAGAGCGCTGTTGACGCCGCGCTCGCCGCGCTCGCTGCCGCCGCCGACACGTCCGCGCTGAAAGCCGCCAAGTCGGCTCACGCAGGGGATGCCTCGCCGCTTGCTGCGCTCAACGCGCTCTTGCGCGATGTCCCCGCCGACCAGAAGGCCGCGCTCGGCAAGCTCGTGGGCCAGGCGCGCGCTCGGGTTGGCCAGGCCGTCGCGGCGCGCGAGGCCGAATTGGCGGCCGCCGAAGAGCAGCAGAAGCTCGCCACTGAAGCGATCGACGTGACGGCGATTGCCCCGCTGCGGCTCACGGGTGCTCGGCATCCGCTCACGACGCTCATGGAGCAGATGAGTGACGTCTTCATCGCGATGGGGTGGGAGGTCGCCGAAGGCCCTGAGCTCGAGAACGAATGGTTCAACTTCGACGCTCTCAACATGGACGCCGACCACCCCGCCCGGGGCACGCAAGACACGTTCTTCATCGAACCCGAAGACCGCCACTTGCTGCTGCGCACGCAGACGAGCCCCGTGCAGGTTCGCTCGCTTCTCGACCGTGGTGTGCCGCTCTATGTTGTTTCGCCGGGACGCGTGTTCCGCAAAGACGAGCTCGATGCCACGCACACGCCGGTCTTCCACCAGCTCGAGGGCATCGCGATCGACAAGGGCCTGACCATGGCGCACTTACGGGGCACCCTTGAGCACCTCGCGCGAGCGGTCATCGGGGAGGGTGCGCGCATCCGCTTGCGCCCCAACTACTTCCCCTTCACCGAGCCGAGCGCTGAGCTCGACGTCTGGCACCCGACGTTCAAAGACGGCCCGCGTTGGATTGAGTGGGGCGGTTGCGGCATGGTCAACCCCAACGTCTTGCGCGCCGCCGGCATTGATCCCGAGGTCTACCAGGGCTTCGCCTTTGGAATGGGCATCGAGCGCACGCTGATGTTCCGTAACGGAGTAAGCGACATGCGCGACATGGTCGAGGGCGATGTGCGCTTCTCGCAGCAGTTCGGGATGGTGGTCTGATGCGCGTTCCTCTCTCGTGGCTTCGCGAGTACGTCGACCTGCCCGCAACGGGCGATGCGATGGCGGATGCCGATGCGCTGCACGCGGCTCTCGTCAAGGTCGGTCTCGAAGAAGAGGCGATCCACGGTGTTGCCCTCACGGGCCCCATCGTCGTCGGTCAGGTGCTCGAGTTTGTCGAAGAGCCCCAGGCCAATGGCAAGACCATCCGCTGGTGCCAGGTGCTCACCGCGCCCGGCGAGACCCGGGGAATCGTCTGCGGTGCTCGCAACTTCGAGGTGGGCGACAAGGTTGTCGTCACGCTCCCGGGTGCGGTGCTGCCCGGGCCGTTCCCGATTGCTGCCCGAAAGACCTACGGACACGTCTCCGACGGCATGATTGCGAGCGCTCGCGAGCTGGGGCTCGGCGACGAGCACGATGGCATCTTGCGCCTCACGACGCTTGGGCTCGACCCCGAGGTGGGCACCGACGCGATCGCTCTCCTGGGCCTCGACGACCTCGCCGTCGAGGTCAATGTGACCCCGGACCGCGGCTACGCGCTTTCCATCCGGGGTATCGCCCGCGAGTATGCGCACTCGACCGGTTCGGCGTTCCGCGACCCAGCGGCGCTGTCATCCCTCGGCCAGGGCACGGGCTTCACGGTCGTGGTGGATGATCGCGCGCCGATTCGTGGCCGCCGTGGCTGCGACGCATTTGTCACGCGCGTGGTGCGCGGCATCGATCAGGGTCGCACGACCCCCGCGTGGATGGTGTCGCGCCTCGAACTCTCGGGCATCCGCTCGATCTCGCTCGTCGTCGACATCACGAACTACGTCATGCTCGAACTCGGGCAGCCGATTCACGCCTATGACCTCGCTGCGCTGCGCGGGGGCATCACGGTTCGCCGGGCGATTGCCGGGGAGTCGGTGACAACCCTCGATGGCCAGATTCGCACGCTGCATGTCGAAGATC
>JAYUKK010000316.1:0-2095 GCA_043764515.1 Microbacterium sp. | reverse complement strand
GCGCGACGCCAGGTCACTGCGATGCACGCCGAGCCGCCCCAGCAACGCTCGGGTGTATTCGGGGTCATGCGCCCCGTCGAAGAGATAGTCGCCGTTCTCGTCGCGGCCGATGAAGGCCGGGCCCGCGCCGCGGGGGATGGTGCTGCGCAACACGATGGGCACGTGGTACAGCGAAGGCGGGTTGTTGGCGGTGTCGCGCACGAGCAAAACCTGGATGCGGGCATCGGGGTCGTCAGAGTTCCACTCGAGACGGCTGACCTCAACGAGCTGCGGCAGCCGGCCCTTACCGGCATACCACCGCTGGCGGGTCATCCACTCGGTGAGGCACTCCATCGTGCTGTGCATGCCATGACCCTACACAGAAGGCGCCATCAGGCTGTGCGGGCTCGCAAGAAGCCATTCATGGTCGCGGTGAGCGCCGCATCGACCGGTCGGGGCACGCCATCGACCGAGCGCACCGGCGCGGCGTGCCGCACGCTCGACACGAGCCACGCCGCATCGGCAGCGAGGAGGTCGTCGGGCGTGAGCGCCTCAACAGCGGTGTGCAGGCCCCACTGATCGGCCGCGGCGAACACATCGACCTGGGTCGTGCCGGGAAGGATGCCGAACGCGTCGGGAGGTGTGGCGAGTTCGTCGCCGCGCCGAATGACGAGCGTCGATGTCGGCCCCTCGAGCAGCAGCCCATCGCTCGAGACAAACACCACATCGTCGGCTCCGCGCCGTTGGGCTTCACGCACGGCAGCACGATTGACGGCATACGACAGAGTCTTGGCGCCCGCGAGCAGCCACGGGCTCGTGGCGCTGACGTCACTGCGCAGCCCGCGGTCGAGCAGCACGACGTCGACACCCTCGGTGCGCTCGCGTCGAAACTCGGGCGAGACGGTGCCGTAGGCCCAGCCGGTGGGGAGGGGCTGGCCTTCGATACCGCGCGTGAGCACGATCTTCACCCAAGCTTCGTCGTGATCGGTGAGGCGTTCGGCAATCGCGAGCACCGCATCCCGCCACAGACCCTCGTCGGGAACCGGCAGGTCGAGCATGCGGGCTGACCGCGCGAATCGTGCGAGGTGCGCGTCGAAGGCCTGCGGGTGACCGCGCCCGATACTCAGCGTTTCGAAAATGCCGTCACCGCGCGTGGCCGCGACATCGAGAACGGAGAGCTGTGGATGCTGGTGGTCTGCCTCGACGAGGTACCCGGCTGACTCGGCTGACCCCGGGGCGGTGGTGACGAGAAACAGGTGGTGCGGCGCGGTCATGGAGTGAAGGTATACCCGCACGCGTCGCTGCGGCATTCGAAGGTCGGCGGGTCGGCGTCGTGCACGACGCCGCCGAGGGCGATCTCACCCCGCAGGGCAGCACGAATCTGCTGCGGCTCGGGGTAGCCATAGGTAATGGGCAAGGGTGCAGAGGTTCCGCATTGCGGACACGTCGCCACTCCCGGCCCAGGGGCGGTGTCGTTCATGGCACTAGTCGAGTGCACCGCACCGACATTGGCCAAATCCGCATCAACGCGCAGGCCGTGCGCGAGGTTGCTCACCGAAGATCTGCGCGGACGACCGGGATCGACCCGGTGTTTCGGCGTCCATGGCTCACTCCACGCACGCCGCGCGTGTGCACACGGTTGATACCCACAGCCACGGCGGCGAGAACCACGATGAACGCTGCGATGCCGACGACGTAGATGACGACGCCCATGACTCCGTTGGGCCCCTCGGGCTCGAGGAAGGGGTAGGGGTACCACCCCGTGGATGCTCCCCGCAGCATCGTGACGCCGACCCAGATGAGCGGGTAGCTGACGGCGAGCCACAGCGCCGACCACGAAATGCGCACGCGGCCGGGCGTGAGCAGCCAATCGAGCGCGATGTAGATCGGAATCCACACGTGCAGCAACTCATTCGGCCACACGGGCCCCACGTAGCCGTCATCGTTCGGGATGTCGCGCAGCAGCAGGTTGTAAACCACGGCGGTGACGAGGGCATACGAGAAGATGCTCGCGCGAATGGCCGTGTACAGCCGCGTGTCACGCTCGAGTCGCAGGGCCATGAACCCGCCCACGATCAGCACGACGATGTTGATCATCGCGGTCTGAATGGTGAAG
>JAYUKK010000315.1:0-2099 GCA_043764515.1 Microbacterium sp. | reverse complement strand
CCACCCTGCCCGCTGCAGCGGCGCGTCGTCGGCGATGAGTACCCGGATGACGGGAGGGGAGGCTGGAGCGGTCGCGCGGGCGTTCACGAGCGATCCAGCTTCACCCCGTGAACTCCATTGTGAAAGCGAAGGGCGGGAAAGACGACCGAGAGCGAGAACCCCACACCGGGTACGGTCGACGCCGTCAAGATGCCCCCGTAGAGCTCTGCCCGTGCGCGCATCTCGCGAATACCGAGACCCGTGGGTTCATCGGTGAGCGCCTTGAGGTCGTCATCGATGGTGTACCCCACCGCCGCGGCGTCGTTCGGGTCGAGGCCTTCGCGGCGTGCCGATGAACGGATGCCGTCGTCATCAACTTTGACATGCAGACCCTCGGCGCCCCACGTGAAGCTCACGCGGGCCTCGGTCTGCGGGCCGCCGTAGCTGAGAGCGTTGGCCAACGCCTCCTGCAAGATGCGGTAGATCGCGAGCTCTGCACCCTGCTGAAGATCAAAGGGATCGCCCGACTCTTCGAAGATCACCTCGAGGCCACTGTCGCGCATGACCGTGAACAACTCGCGTGTCGACTTGAGCCGTGGTTGCGGTGCGGCGCTCGCTTCGCCCTCGCGGGCAAGACCCATCACCCGGCGCAGGTCACCCAAGGTCGCCCGCGCCGACTCAGCGATGACCGTCGTCGCCCGAGCCGCCGCCGAAGGGTCTGCCGTGGCGGCATAGCGTGCCCCGTCGGCTTGACTGATGATGACCGAGAGTGCGTGTACAGAGACCTCGTGCAGTTCGCGAATGATGCGCAAGCGACCCGTCTGCTCAGCGAGCCCGAGTTCCAGGTCAATGCGCTGTCGTTCGGCCGCCGCGCGATCGAAGGCCGTGCGGCGAGCACGACCCCGCGCGCGCAACCACGCGACGAACAGAACCGCAGTGACCACAATAAGCACGACGCACGACGCTCCCAGTGCGAACACCAGCATCGTCGCGTTCGCGCTCACCCAAGCTTCCAACGCGGGGTTCCTCTCGAACGAAAGGTGGAGCGCGAGGGCCGCGAGGGCCTGCGCGAATTGAGGGAGATGGCTCCCCGACTTGGACTCGAACCAAGAACCTGCCGGTTAACAGCCGGCTGCTCTGCCAATTGAGCTATCGAGGATCGCTGAAACAGCGTGTCTAACGTACCAGAATCGCGCCGAGGTTCTGCGCGCTCAGTACCCGGCTGCTGGGTCGACGATGCCCACGAAACGACTATCGCCGAGGAAGGCGCGGACGTTCTCCGTGATGCGGCGCGCGAGCAGGGGTGCGGTCATCTCAGGAGTATCCGCGGAGTGCGAGGTGATGATGCACCGTGGCTCGCGCCACAACGCGTGTTCTGCATCGAGCGGCTCGGGCGTCGTGACGTCGAGGCCGGCACCGAGCAGACGCTGCTCGCGCAACGCATCTGCGAGAGCATCCTGATCGACGAGGGCGCCGCGCGCGATGTTCACCAGCGCCGCGGTCGGCTTCATGAGTGCGAGTTCGGCAGCGCCGATGAGCGCGTGCGTCTCCGTGGTCGACGCGGCGGCAAGAATCACGACGTCAGCGCTCGGGAGCACCTCGTGCAGCGCCTCGGCTGTGACCGTGCGGTCGGCCCCCGCAAGCGGGGTCGCCGTGCGACGGACGACGGTAATCGTCGTGCGGTACGGCGCAAGCAACCGGATGATCTCGGTGGAGATTCCGCCGGCACCCACAATGACAACGTGTCGGCCATAAAGCGAAAGCCCGGTGCGCACCGGAGCCCACTCCCCCGCGCGCACCTTGGGGGCGAATTCGCGCAGCACCGCCTGCGCGAGAGCCACGGCGTGCTCGGCGACCGGCTCAGAGTAGGCCCCTTTTGCGCTCGTGAAGAGCGGCCCCGAGCCGTCGGCATAGGCCGCGAGCACCGCCGCGAAGCCGTCGACTCCGGCCCACGGAAGTTGAACCCAGCCAATTGACGGATGCGCCCGCAAGATCTCGGTCAGTTCTTCGGAGCGCTTCTCGCTCAGCCACACGAGGCCGCGAGTGCTTTCACTCACCTCACCGATGACGCCACCGCCTGCCGTGACCGCGTCGGAGAAGAACGGTGATGCGACCGGCGC
>JAYUKK010000314.1:0-7019 GCA_043764515.1 Microbacterium sp. | reverse complement strand
GTCTCACGCTCGCCGCGTTTCCCGTGCTGCTCGCTGTTCTCGTGGGCTGCACGGGCTCGACCCCGGCCATCATCGCGACGGACGGCGAATTGCCGGCCGCGACCACCGCGCCCACCGCGACCGAGCCCGTCGAAGCGGGGCCGAACGAGGTGATCACCATCGGGCTGCGTTTCATGCCCGTCGATCTCGTGGTGCCGGTGGGCACGACCGTCACCTGGCGCAACGGCGAGACGATCGGCCACACGATCACGTCGGGCGCGTGGGGTGAGGTCAACGACAGCACCGGCCTACGCGGCTCGCAAACGGCTGACGGCATGTTCGATCACGCGCTCGCCCCGAAAGGCCAAGAGGGTGACACCTTCTCGTTCACATTCACCGAACCGGGTGAGTACCTGTACTTCTGCATGCCGCACCTCACGATGAACGCTCGCGTGATCGTCGAAGGCTAATCCGCACCACAACCAACCAAAGGGGAATCACATCATGCGCACTGCACTCACTATCACCGGCCTCGGCCTCGCCGCGGCACTCGTGCTCTCGGGCTGCTCGACCACCACGGAGGCTGAGGCCCCCATGGAAGAAACGGTCGTCATCGACACGGTCAACAGCGATGGCGCAGGCCTGCGGGCCCAGCTGACCGCGCTGCTCGCCGACCACGTCTACCTCGCGGGTGCTGCGATCGATCAGGCCCTGCAAGATGGTGGAGACCTGACCACGGCCAACACCCAGGCGGCCGTCGCCGCGCTCGACGAGAACTCGCTCGAGGTCGCCGCCCTCATCGGCTCGGCGTACCCCGACGCCGAGCAGCCGTTCCTCGACTCATGGCGCTCGCACATTCCGTTCTTCGTCAATTACACCCTCGGCCAGGCGACGGGCGACCAGGCCATGAGCGACAAGGCCGTTGCCGATCTCGGCGCCTACGCGGTGTCGTTCGGCCAGCTGATCAACTCTGTCGTGCCTGAACTGCCGGCTGAAGCAGTGCAAGCTGAACTCGAGATGCACGCGATGACGCTCATTGCCGCGATCGACGCCAACATCGCGAACGACCCGGCCTACTTCGACTTGCTGAAAGAGGCCGCCAGCCACATGCCGATGACCGCCACGGCGCTCGCCGGAGGCATCGCGGCCAACCTGCAGCTGCAGTAGTCACGACGACCACCGACCGGTGGGGATGGGGTCCAAGCCCCACCCCACCGGTCGTTCGGCCGTGGTGGCAGAAAGCCGTCCGTGCAGAAAGAGAGTGCAATGCTGGTACTCGTGCCCCTTGACCGTGACGAGGTAGCCCCCGCCGCTGATGCGACGGTCGCGGCGACGAACTCCCTGCTCCTCCGTGTCGCTACGGGCGACCAGCGCGCGTTCAGCGAGCTGTACGACCTGGTTGCCCCCCGCATGCTCGGCCTCGTGCGGCACGTGCTGAAAGACCACGCCCAGTCAGAAGAAGTTGTGCAAGAGGTTCTGCTCGAGGTGTGGCAAACCGCTACCCGCTTCGATCCGAATAAGGGTAAAGCGGTGACGTGGATGCTGACCATGGCCCATCGCCGAGCGATCGACCGGGTGCGCAGCGCGCAGTCGTCGCGTGACCGCGACATCCGGGTCGGCATCCGCGATCTCGACCGCGACTATGACTCGGTCGCTGAGAGCGTGGAGGTTCGCATTGAACACGATCGAGTGGAGCAGGCTTTGAGCCGATTGACGCAGCTGCAGCGACAGGCTGTTGAGCTCGCGTACTACGGCGGGTACAGCCACAGCGAGGTCTCCGAGATGCTCGGAGTGCCGATGGGGACGGTAAAGACTCGACTGCGCGACGGCATGATGCGGTTGCGCGAAGAACTGGGGGTGGCGTCATGAGTCGCAATGATGATGACGTGGTCGGCGACAGCGGGTTGATCGCTGACGGGCGCGAGCTCGACGCGATGACCGATCCGCGGTTCGACGATGCGCGGGCCGCGCTCGGCCTGGCTGTCGCCCCCGTCACGCCGTCTGCAGCTCTGAAAGATGCCCTGATGGCGAGTATCGCGGTCACGCCCCAACTTGCACCTCTCGCGACGCCCGCCGCGGCCTCCGGTGCCGCGCCCGTGGTTGTCGCGAGCGCGGAGCGGCGGGCCCAAGCCCGGTGGTTCTCGCGCCCCGCGATGATCGTCGCGGCCGCCGCCGCTGCTGTCGCCGTGTTCTTTGGCGGCGTACTCGCTGCCGACCTCGTGCGCCCGAGCGCTTCGAGCGCGGCCGATCAGCTCGCCTCAATCGTTGCGGCGCCTGACGTCTCGACTCTCGTTGCATCGGTCTCGGGCGGCGCCACGGCCACGCTCGTCGCGAGCGAGTCGGTCGGCCTCTCGGCCATGGTCTTTGACGGCCTGCAACCTCTCGGCGCCGACGAGCGTTATGCCCTCTGGTACATCACCGACGGGGTGCCGACGCCCGCTGGTCTCTTCGCGGTCGACGGCGATGGCGCGGTCGTGCAGGTTCTCGAGGGCGCCTTCGAGGCGGGAACGGTCGTGGGCGTCACGGTCGAGCCGGCGTCGGGCAGCCCCGCGCCCACGAGCGACCCCATCGTCGCGATCGCGACCGCGTAGGGCGGCACGGCGGCCGCCGCGCATCCTGTTGCATTATTGCTACGTAGCAGTTATGCTACGAGTATGGGACGTAAACCGAAGTCAGAAGACCCGGTCTACAGCCGCATCGAAGAGCACCGGATGCGGGCTGGGCTGAGTCGTCAGCAGCTCGCCGACGCTGTCGGCGTGCACTACCAAACTGTGGGGTATCTCGAGCGGGGCGAGTATGCGCCCTCACTCGCGCTCGCGTTGCGCATCGCGCACCTTGTCAACGTGCCCGTCGAACAACTTTTTTCGTTGACCCCGTTTGCCGAGGCGACGATCGACTCTGATGTGGAGGAATCAGCATGACCACCAAGAAGCTCTCTGCCCGCGAACGCAACGAGCGGGCCGTCGCCGAGATGGCCGACACCGTGATGCGCGACACGAAGTGGGACTGGATGCGCACGCGTCGTGCGCGTCTCACGATCGTCGGCGTCATGATCGCCCTACTCGTTGCGATTCCGGTGGCGTGGCTCATCCTGCCCGCGCTCGCGGCCCTCGGTGTGATTGGGTTTGCGGGCGTTGTGTGGTGGGCGCTGCGCATGTCGGTACGTGTCGTGGCCGACCTGCCCGATGAGTACCTCGATGAACGCCAGGCTCGTGTGCGCGATCGCGCCTACCTTGACGCCTACCGCTGGTTCGCGGGCATAACCTTGGTCGCCGCCTCGGCAACTCTCGTGTGGTTCATTGCGGCAAGCGAGAACGACGTCATCACCGTCGACATCACGTGGGCGGGTGCCATGGCAGTGTTTTGGACCTTCGAGGGGCTCGCCCTCACGCTGCCCTCGATCGTGCTCGCCCTGCGTGAGCCCGACCGCACCTAGGGCGAATCGCGAAGAGCCCGGTCTGCTGAGCAGGCCGGGCCCTTCGTCGTTATCGACGGTGCGCCGAGCTTAGGCGGGAGCAATCTCCGCGATGAGCGCTTCGATTCGACCCTTGATGTCGTCGCGAATCACGCGCACCGAGTCGATGCCCTGGCCGGCCGGGTCGTCGAGGGCCCAATCTTCGTAGCGCTTACCGGGAAAGATCGGGCACGCGTCGCCGCAGCCCATCGTGATTACGACGTCAGAGTCGACAACCGACTGCACCGTGAGAATCTTGGGCACGTTGTGCGCGATGTCGATACCCTCTTCGGCCATCGCCTCAACCGCGGTCGGGTTGATCTGATCTTTCGGCTCGGAACCGGCGGAGAGAACGGTGACGCGGTCCCCTGCGAAGTGCTGCAGGAAGCCCGCCGCCATCTGTGAGCGGCCCGCGTTGTGCACGCACACGAAGAGCACGGTGGGGTGAGGGGCGGTGTCGACAGACTTTTCCATACCGTGAAGTATAGACGCATATCTATGCGTTACGGCAAGCGGATGCTCGTCTCGCTCTGGCGAAAACCTCAGGCTCGCGCCGCCAACGCGCTCAGCAGCCCGCGCACGCGCGCATCGAGGTCGTCACGAATCTCGCGCACGCGGTCGAGCGGCTGCCCGGCCGGGTCGGCCACGGCCCAGTCGAGATACCGTCTGCCCGGGTACACAGGGCACGCGTCGCCGCAGCCCATCGTGATGACGACGTCGGCGGCCCGCACCACATCGTCGGTGAGGGGCTTGGGAAACTCCGCGCCGAGCGGTACCCCGATCTCATCAAGCGCGGTCACGACGGCTGGCCGGATCGCGTCGATGGGCGCTGATCCCGCGGTGCGCACGCGAACGCGGTCTCCACCGAGATGGCGCATGATGGCCGCGGCCAGCTGCGAGCGCCCGGCGTTCTGAACGCACACGAAAAGCACCTCGATCGGCGCACCGGCGACGCGGTCACCTGCCACCGCGGCGGCGGTCAATTCTTGAGCGCTCAAACGGTCAGCCGCGAACTGGGCTGTTGCCGAGGGCAGTGCGCGACCGCCCTCTCGAGCTCGCAGCAGGTCGTAGCTGTCGAGCACGACCTGCTGCACGGTTTCGCGCGAGAACGTGCCCGAGAACCGCGCGCCGAGGTCGTCGACGATGCGACGGAGTACCGCCTCGCTGACCAGGGCCGTGCCCATTGCCGGCGCCCAGTCTTCGAGCCGTGCAGCAACGGTCTCGGGCAGCGAATACCAGACCTCTCGCCCGCGCGGCGTGCGCTCGACGATCCCCGCCTCGTGCAACACGCGCACGTGATGCGACACCGTCGGCTGGCGCAAGTCGAGCGCCTCCGTCAGGCGTCCCACCGTGAGCGCATGGTCGGGGGCATCGAGCAGCAGGCGAGCGATTGCGCTCCGCGTCGGGTCACCGAGTGCGGAAATCTCGCTACTCAGCGTGCCGCGCGCTCTCATAGACCCGAGTCTATGCGATCGACTACAGTGTGCCCGTGACCGACGCCATCACTCCCTCATCCACCCCGACTCGAACGCTCCCGGTGCGGGTGCTCGCCGAAGCCCTCGGCAGCGCCAGTCTCATCACCGCGGTCGTGGGCTCGGGCATCATGGCCACTCGGTTGACCGACGACGTCGGGGTTCAGTTGCTCATCAACGCGGTTGCGACGGCGGCGGCGCTCGTCGTGCTCATCGTCGTGCTGGGGCCCGTGAGTGGTGCGCACCTCAACCCCGTGGTCACCGCCGCGCTCGCGGTGCAACGACTGGTGCCGGCCCGAGAAATCCTGCCCACCGTGATTGCGCAGCTCGTGGGCTTTGCCGCGGGCGCCGTGGTCGCCAACCTCATGTTCGGCGGGGCGGCCGTATCGATCAGCAGCACCGTGCGGGCCGAGCCCGGGCTGTGGTTGGGCGAAGTGGTCGCGACGGCGGGGCTCGTGGCGGTCATCCTGACTCTCGTCGCGCGTGGCCAGCAGAGCTGGGTGCCCGCGGCCGTTGGCCTCTACATCGGCAGCGCCTACTTCGTCACGAGTTCCACGAGCTTCGCGAACCCGGGGATCACGATCGGCCGCATCATGAGTGACTCGTTCGCCGGCATTGCGCCGGAGAGCGTTCTGGCCTTCATTGCCGCACAGCTCGTCGGCGCCACGCTCGGCCTTCTCACCGTGCGATTCGTGCTCGCGCCGCCGCGCCGCAGCTAGAGCGCCCGCGGCTCGATCCCGTACACACGAGCGAGAGCGGTGACTTCGAGCGCGATGTGATCGCGAGCCACGCGCATGCCTTGCTTGCCGCTCGTGCGGTCGAGCGCGATGGTCCACCGCTGATAATCGTGACCGGTGAGAGCGTCGAGCCCGTCGTCGCAATTGAGCACGACGATGTGGTCCGCCGATGCGGCGAACTCGGGGGCGATGGGCTTCGGGTATTCGCCAAAGGCGGGGATGCCCAGTTCATCAAGAGCCTCGGTGACCCCGGGCAACACGCGAGCGGCCGGAGCCTCGCCCGCACTAACGACACGCGTGCCGAGCGGTGCGATTGCACGCATCAGCGCACCGGCGAGTTGCGATCGACCGGCATTGCCTGAGCACACAAACAGGAAGGATGCTGGCGCGCCGCTCGCGGGTCGCTGGGCTGCCCAGCGCAACGCATCGAGCCGGTCAGCGGCCAGCTGGGCCGCCAGCGAGCGGGCATGGCTCGAGGGGTGGTCGAGGTGACGGTAGCGACGAAAGCTATCGAGCACGATTGACCGAACGGTCTCTTCGTCAACGCTGTCGCGATATTGGCTGAAGAGTCGCAGAGACACGCGGTCGATGACGTCGAGCGCATGCGGAGCGTGCACGGTCATGAGGGGTCACCCACCGTGCGCGCGCCAGACGTACTTTTCACGTGTCTAGGCAACGGGCTACTGGTGAACGCGCGGTGAACGCCAAGCGGCGGCCGTGAGTCGGTTGGGCGATTCCTGTCACAATGGGCCGCATGCACGACGAGGGGTTTACAGACACCGGGTACCAGATCGACGGCGGCGTCGGCGGCGACTTTGTCGACGACTACGACGAGTCGACAAGCGTTGACGACGGCACGCTGCCGGTCGATCGGTATCTCGACCGCGAGCTGAGTTGGTTGCGCTTCAACCAGCGGGTGCTCGAGCTGGCCGAAGACGACGCCGTGCCGCTTCTCGAACGTGTCAACTTCTTGGCGATTTTTGCCAGCAACCTTGACGAGTTCTTTATGGTGCGCGTCGCGGGCCTCAAGCGCCGCATCGTGACGGGGCTCGCGGTGCCCACCAACACCGGCCGCGCCCCGGGCGACGTGCTGGCCGACATCAACGCCCTCGCCCTCGAATTGCAGCATCGCCACTCTCGCGCTTTTCACGATCTGGTCAAGCCTGCTCTCGACGACGCGGGCATCCACGTTGAATCATGGGCCGACCTGAGCGAAACCGACCGTTCGCGCATCGACGAGCTCTTCTCGAGCCAGATCTTTCCCGTGCTCATGCCGCTTGCTGTCGACCCTGCGCATCCGTTCCCCTACATATCGGGGCTCTCGCTCAACCTGTCGGTTCGCGTGCGCAACCCCAAGACCGATCGCGTTGAGTTCGC
>JAYUKK010000313.1:0-2103 GCA_043764515.1 Microbacterium sp. | reverse complement strand
GGGTTGGTGGTGCACGGCGTCGTGTCGGCGGTTGAGCCGGGTGACGTCGCACTCGCGGTCGAGCGGGTGGAGCGCTACGAACGGCCGCGGCCGAGCATCCACCTCGTTCAGGCACTCGCGAAGGGTGATCGCGACGAGCTCGCGGTGCAAGCAGCAACTGAGCTTGACGTTGATGGCGTGATTCCGTGGCAAGCGGCGCGCAGTGTCTCGCGGTGGGACGCCGCCAAAGCGGTCAAGAATCGCGAGCGCTGGCAGACAATCGCGCGCGAAGCGACGAAGCAATCGATGCGCGCGTGGATGCCCGTCATCGAGCCCCTCGCCACGACCGCACAGCTCACGGCTCGCGCCGCGGAGTCGACCGTGCTCGTGCTCGACCCCACGGCCGAGTACGCACTCACGTCGCTGACGGCGCACGACCTCGGACACGGTGACGTGCTGCTCGTTGTGGGCCCCGAGGGCGGTGTATCGCCGGAGGAACGGGATGCCCTGGTCGCCGCCGGAGCGCGCTGCGTGCGCCTCGGCACGAGCGTCTTGCGCACTTCGACCGCGGGTCCGGCCGCCATTGCAGTGCTCTCGGCAACGCTCGGGCGCTGGTAGTTGCCGGCGACGGAGCCGGGCGCATGGTCAGGGCCGCGCTCTAGACTGGCGCCATGAGCAGTGCAGAGCCCACGATCTTCGAGCGCATCATCGCGCGCGAGATTCCTGCCGACATCGTGCACGAAACCGAGACGATCATCGCGTTTCGCGACATCGCCCCGAAGGCGCCCGTGCACCTGCTTGTTGTGCCCAAGACCTCGCAGTACCGCGATGTTGCCGAGCTCGCTGAGGGAGACCCCGCGCTCCTCGCCGAGGTCGTCGCGACCGCCCAGCTGCTCGCCACCGAGCACGCCGACGGGCACTTTCGTCTCATCTTCAACACTGGCGCGAACGCCGGTCAGACCGTCTTCCATGTGCACGCCCACGTGCTCGCCGGAGGACTAACCGAGGGATCCCTTGCCCACTGATGATTCTGCGCGCGAGGCGCGCGCCCGCGAACAACTCGACGTCGACGGCGTCGCCATGGTTCGGTTGCTTGGCCCCCACGATCGCTTACTCAGCACGGTCGAGAAACAGTTTCCGCTCGTCGACGTGCACGTTCGCGGTAACCAGATCACGCTCGAGGGCGACCCGACACAGGTGGCTGCCGCCCGGCGACTCGTTGACGAGCTCCTCATCATGGTCCGGGGCGGTCACGATCTCGGTGAGACCGAAGTGACCAGCTCAGCGCGCATTCTCGAGCAGGGAGCCGGCAGCCCCGCTGAGGTGCTCAGCCAAGCCATTCTGACGAGTCGCGGTAAGAGCATCCGCCCCAAGACGCTCGGCCAGAAGTCGTACGTCGACGCGATCGATGACCACACGATCGTGTTCGGCATCGGCCCCGCCGGAACCGGCAAGACGTACCTCGCGATGGCGAAGGCCGTGCAAGCGCTCACGCGCAAAGAGGTCGATCGCATCATCTTGACGCGCCCCGCAGTCGAGGCCGGCGAACGACTGGGCTTCTTGCCCGGCACGCTGACCGACAAAATTGACCCGTACTTGCGGCCGCTCTACGACGCGCTCAACGAGATGATGGATCCCGAGCTCGTGCCCAAGCTGCTCGCGAGTGGCGTCGTCGAGGTGGCGCCCCTCGCGTACATGCGCGGCCGCACGCTCAACAACGCGTTCATCGTGCTCGACGAGGCGCAAAACACGAGCCCGGAGCAAATGAAGATGTTCCTCACGCGTCTCGGGTTCGGCTCGAAGATCGTCGTCACGGGTGACATCACGCAAATCGACCTGCCCACGGGCGCGAGCGGCCTGCAGCTCGTCACGCGTGTTCTCGACGGCATCGACGACATTCACTTTGCGCGGTTGACCTCGGACGACGTCGTGCGCCACTCGCTCGTCGGCCGCATCGTCGACGCCTACACGAAGTACGACGCCGAGAAGCAGGCGCAGCAGTACGCGCGCGAGAACGGTCTGCCGGATCCCCTCGAGGGTGCGAACCGCGAGGATCGCCGCCGCGGGCTGCAGGGCACGCCGCGCGACCGCGCAAACCGCCGCCCGCGACCGGGAGCGGAGATC
>JAYUKK010000312.1:0-7022 GCA_043764515.1 Microbacterium sp. | reverse complement strand
GCTGCTGCTCGATCGCACCCGGCGGCTCGACGTGGGGCTCATCTTCATCGGGCTCGCGATCGTCATCATTGGCATCCGCCTGGTCGCGACGGGCTCGGCCCCCCTCGGCGCCGTCACGACAGTGCTGCAGCTCTTTCCGGTCGTCTTTCTCGCCGGGTTCATGCTCAGCGAGCCACTCACGCTGCCACCGCGCCGCTGGCAGCAATGGCTCACGGCGGCAGTGGTCGCCGTGGCGTTCTCAGTGCCGTTCGGGTTTGGGCCGATTTACACCTCGCCCGAGCTCGCTCTCGTGCTCGGCAACATCGTGGCCTTCGCGGTGTCGCGCCGCAGTGGCTTCTCGGTGCGCCTGGTTGAGCGCGCGGCGCTCTCTCCCTTTGCGACCGAGTACCGCTTCGAGCCCTCGCGACGAGTGTCGTTCGCGGCCGGGCAGTACCTCGAGCTGCACTTGCCGCACGCGACCGACATTCGCGGGCTGCGCCGCACCTTCACGATCGCGTCGCCACCCGAGCACGCCGTCGATGCCGAGGCTCCGCGCATCGCGATTGGCATCCGCACGCCCGACGGCGGCAGTTCGTTCAAGAAGGCCCTCGGTGAGCTCGAGCCCGGCAGCCGCATTGCGGTGACCCAGACGGCCGGCGACTTTGTGCTGCCGACTGATGCGAGCATCCCGCTCGTCATGGTCGCCGGCGGCATCGGCATGACCCCGTTCGCGAGTCAACTCGCCAGCGTTGCCGAGCGCGGTGACGCCCGCGACGTCGTCGTGATCGTCATCTCGTCGAACCCCGGCGAGGTGCTCTATCGCGAGGTGCTCGAGCGGGCATCGGCCCGCATCGTCGAGCTGACACCCGACCAGCTGACGACGGATGCCCTGCTCGAGCACGTGCCCGACCTCGCCATGCGGCGCGGGTACGTCTCCGGCGCACCCGCGATCGTCGCGGCGGCCCGCACGGCTCTGCGCCGGGCTGGAGTGCGGCGCGTGCACACGGACTACTTCGCCGGTTACTGACTCGGCGTCGGCTGTGTCGCTGTGGGCTGCACCTCGACCAGCAGATCGGGGTGCAGCGCCCTGCGTGCGCGCGGCAGCGGAGCATCCAACCCCGGCACGGGTGCGACACCGGCCCGCACGGCGCGGAGGGCGCCGAGAATAGCAATGAGGTCGACGACCTCTTGCAAGGCGGCTCCGGCGATGGCGGGCAGCAATCCCACGGCGGCGATGAGCATGAGCCCGATCGAGATCGCGATGCCGAGCCAGATGCTCTGCAGAGCGATGCGCACGGTGCGCTGCCCGATCGCGACGGCTCGCGCGACCCGCGCAATGTCGTCGATGAGAATGACGACGTCGGCCGACTCGCTCGCCGCTGTCGAGCCCTTGGCACCCATCGCGATGCCGACGTCGCTCACCGCGAGCACGGGAGCGTCGTTGACGCCGTCGCCGACCATGACGATGGGACGGGGCTGCGCCTCGCGGATGATGCGCACCTTGTCGTCGGGCAAGCACTCGGCGTGCACCTCGGTGATGCCGAGACCCGCCGCGATGGTTTCGGCGGTAGCCGCGACGTCTCCCGTGACCATGAGGGTGCGGGTGACTCCGAGCGCGCGCAGGGCGGCGAGAGTGTCAGCGGCATCGGTGCGCACGGCATCCCGCAGCACCACGACCCCCGCGAAGCGGCCATCAATCGCGGCGTAGATGACTGCCTCGCCGCTCGCGCCTGGCCGGGCCATGAGGTCGGGGGCGTGCTCGGCCACAAAGGCGGGCTTGCCGACGACGACCTCGCGGCCGCTGATCGTCGCGATCACGCCCTGAGCAGAGACCTCGCGAGCATCGGCCGAATCGAGCAGGGGCAGCCCGCGCTCGATAGCGGAGCGCTGCAACGACTCGGCGAGCACGTGCGACGAGTAGCGCTCGGCTGACCCAACGAACTGCACGAGTTCGGACTCGGTGAACCCCGCCTCGGCGTGCGCCCCGACGACCGCGGGGCGGCCCACTGTGAGCGTTCCCGTTTTGTCGAAGGCGACCGTGCGCGCTCGCGCAAGCTTTTCGAGCGAGCCGGCGTTCTTCATGACGATGCCGCGCTTCGCCGCACTGCTCATGCCGCCCATGAACGCAACGGGCGCGGCGATCAGCAGGGGGCACGGTGTCGCGACCACCAGCACCTCGGCGAAGCGCACAGGGTCTCCGCTGAGCGCCCACGCGATGCCGGCGATGCCGAGCGATACCGCGGTGAACGGCAGGGCATAGCGGTCGGCCAGCCGCACGAGCGGAGCCTTGCTGCTCGAGGCTTCGCGCACGAGTTCGACAATGCGCTGATACTGCGAGTCGGCCGCGAGTGCTGTCGCAATCACCTCGACGGCCACGGGGCCATTGACCGAGCCGCTCAACACTGCGTCACCTGCAACCTTGTCGACCGGCAGGCTCTCGCCCGTCAGCGACGACTCATCGAATCCGCCCAGGGCGCTTGCGAGCTCCGCATCGACGGCCACGATCTCAGCGGGGCGGACGAGAAGGCGGTCGCCCACGCGCACCTCATCCGCGGGCACGTCGACCACGTCGCCGTTCGCCTCGATGCGATGCGCCAACTGCGGAACGCGATCGAGCAGTGATCGCAGCTCGCGCTGGGCGCGGCCCGCTGCGGCAACCTCCAGCGCCTCACCGCCGGTGAGCATCAACACAATGAGCAGGCTCGCCCAGTATTCGCCGACCGCGATCGTGCTGACGATTGCAGTGACCGCGAGAATGTCGAGGCCGAACTGTTTCGACATCAGCCCGCGAATCATGCGCACGGCCTCGACCCCGGCGATCGTCAGCGCGTACAGCGAGATGAGCCAGCGCGCCGCGGGCTCGAGCCCCGCCGCCACGAGCGCACCCGCCGCGAGCCCGATCGCGATCGTGACGGCGACGAGCGGAAATCGGCGAACGAGCGCAACGAAACGGGTCATGAGCCCAGGTCTACTCTGACCCGCTCTCCACCGCCAGTGCCGTTGGACCTGGCTGCAGCCGCCGGCAGAGGCACCGGCAGGCGGAAAGGCACAGACGACGGATGCCCGAGGCACGTGGCCCCGGGCATCCGGTGAATCAGGCAGACCCTAGGCGAGCCGCGACTTCAGGTTCTCGTCGATCGCAGCGAGGAAGTCTTCGGTCGTCTGGTACGGCTGCTCGGCGCTGATGAGCACGGCGAGGTCTTTCGTCATCTTGCCGCTCTCGACCGTCGTGATGACGACGTCTTCGAGGGTCTCGGCGAAGGTGATGAGCGCCGGGTTGCCGTCGAGCTTGCCGCGGTGCATGAGGCCGCGGGTCCACGCGAAGATCGAGGCGATCGGGTTCGTCGACGTGGGCTTGCCTTGCTGGTGCATGCGGTAGTGGCGCGTGACCGTGCCGTGCGCGGCCTCGGCTTCGACGACCTTGCCGTCGGGGCTCGTGAGCACACTCGTCATGAGGCCGAGCGAGCCGTAGCCCTGTGCCACGGTGTCGCTCTGCACGTCGCCGTCATAGTTCTTGCACGCCCAGACGTAGCCGCCCTCCCACTTCATGGCCGAGGCGACCATGTCGTCGATGAGGCGGTGCTCGTAGGTGATGCCGGCCGCCTCGAACTGCGACTTGAACTCGGCCTCGAAAACCTCTTCGAAGAGGTCTTTGAAGCGACCGTCGTAGGCCTTGAGAATCGTGTTCTTCGTCGAGAGGTAGACGGGGTAGTTGCGGGCGAGTCCGTAGTTCAGCGAGGCGCGCGCGAAGTCGCGAATCGACGCGTCGAGGTTGTACTGCACCTGCGCCACTCCGCTGCCGGGCGATTGGTAGACCTCGAACTTCATGGGCTCAGAGCCGTCCTCGGGCGTGAACTCGACTGTCAACGTGCCCTTGCCCTCGAAACGGAAGTCGGTGGCGCGGTACTGGTCACCAAACGCGTGACGACCGATGATGATCGGCTTGTTCCAGCCGGGAACGAGGCGCGGGATGTTCGAGATGACGATGGGCTCACGGAAGATGACGCCGCCGATGATGTTGCGAATCGTGCCGTTGGGGCTCTTCCACATCTGCTTGAGACCGAACTCTTCGACGCGGGCCTCATCGGGGGTGATCGTGGCGCACTTGACGCCCACGCCGTGCTTGATGATGGCGTGCGCAGCGTCGATCGTGACCTGGTCGTTGGTGGCGTCGCGGTGCTCAATTCCGAGGTCGTAGTACTCGAGGGTCACATCGAGATACGGGTGGATCAAGCGGTCTTTGATGAACTGCCAGATGATGCGCGTCATCTCGTCGCCGTCGAGCTCGACGACCGTTCCTTCGACCTTGATCTTTTCCACGAGGGGGTGCCTTTCCGTCAGTGATGTACCGCGAGCCAGCCTATCGGCTCGCTGTCGTTGTCTCGATGTCGAGATACATCGACTCCCCCGACCACGCAGGCACCGTCTACCCTGGGGAGCATGGGGACCCTGAGACTCGAAGAACTGTCGGCAAAGACCATCGTGGCGGCGAACAGCCTCACGCTCCGTCCGGGGCAGGAGCAATTCGTCACGCCCGTGTCGTACTCGGCCGCCGATGCGTATATGAACCCGACCACGATCTGGGCGCGCGTCGTGCTTGACGGTGACGAGGTCGTGGGCTTCATCCGCGGCAACTTTGACGCTGACAACCCCAAGCCAGAGTTTCGTAGTTGCATCTGGCGGATCAATGTGAACGCCACGGCACAGGGCCGCGGCGTGGGCAAGTTTGCGGTGCACGCCCTCGCCGACGAGGCGCGCCAGCGGGGCTTCCACAGCGTCAGCGTGATCTGGGAGACCGGCGATGACGGCCCCGGCGACTTCTTCCGGCGCATCGGTTTCGTCGAGACCGGCGACACCGAGTACGGCGAGAAGATCGGCGCGCTGACCATCTGATGTCGGCACCGCTCGACTTCGGTGGGGCCGTGCTGCTCATCGTCGGCGACATTCCGGCCGGGCGCGTCATGACGTACGGCGACATCGCGGCCGAGCTCGGCTCACGCGGCGCGCGCGCCGTCGGGCGCGTGATGGCCACGGAGGGCTCGCGTGTGCCGTGGTGGCGCGTGGTGCGGGCCGACGGCCGACCGGCCGCGGGGCACGAGGTCGAGGCGCTCATCCACTACCGGGACGAGGGCACGCCGCTGCGCGCGGGGGCAGCCGATGACGACGTGCACGCGTATCGCCTCGACCTGCATGCGGCACGCTGGGCGCCTTCCTAGGCCTCGACGCGGTGCGGCGCTACTGTGCGGGTGAGCGGCGAGCGCCGCGCATCCCGAACCCCGGAGGTTCTCGTGACCGACTCGTCCACCCCCACACCGCGCACGCGCAGCACCAAGACCGCGAAGGCGGCACCCGCAACTGCCAAAACTGCCCCCGCGAAGCCCGCGGCCGCAGCGCCGGTCGCTGAGCCGGTCGCTGAGCCGCTCGCGGCCGCAACCCCGGCACCGCTCGCCGACCAGCTGATGGCGCTCGACCTAAGCGCCGCGCCCGGGTTCTTTCGCGCGCTTGTCGACTTCCGCTTCACGACCTTCATCACGCGTCGCATCGCGGGCTTCATCTACGCGATCTTGCTCGTCAGCATCGTGCTCTCGGGCCTCGTCGCGTTCTTCAGCATCGTCGTGACGGGGGTTGGCCTCATGACGGGCGGACAACCGATCCCGGGCCTGCTGACGGTGCTCGCCGCAATCGTGCTCGCCCCCATTGCCACTCTCGTCGCCGTCGTGCTCGCGCGCATGATCGTTGAGGTCAACGTGGCGCTCGTCGCCATCGCCGAGAACACCGCGGGGCTGCGCCGCCGCTAGCGCTTGCGGCGCGGATGCTCGCGCGCGGTCAGAACGCCGCCACGAGCATCCCGCCCCCGGCGCCGACGAGCACCACGGCCCACGCCGGCACGCGCACCACCATGAGCAGCACCGTGCACAGCACGGCGAGCGCCACGGTCGGAGCGTCGACGAGAGCACTCGTCGCCACCGGGTCGTAGAGCGCCGCGGCGAGCACGCCGACGACCGCGGCACTCGCTCCGCGCACGAGCGCCTGCACGCCGGGCCGTGACTGCAGCGCCGACCAGAACGGCAGCACGCCCACGATGAGCAGCAGCCCCGGCACGAAGATCGCCACGAGGGCTACGCCCGCGAGCAGCAGGCCCTCAACACCGGGCGCCATCACGGCTCCCAGGTAGGCCGCAAACGTGAAGAGCGGCCCCGGCACCGCCTGCGCGGCACCATAGCCCGCGAGAAACTGCAACTCGCTCACCCAGCCCGGCGTCACCACGGCGGTCTCGAGCAGCGGCAGCACGACGTGCCCGCCGCCAAACACGAGGGCACCCGCGCGCGAGAACGCGTCGGCAACCGCGAGCGGCTGACTCGGAACGATCGCCGCCAGCACGGGGAGCGCCACGAGCAGGGTCGCAAGCGCCGTGAGGCACGCGGCGCCCGCGCGACGCGAGATCGGGATGCTCAGCGCCCGCACCTCGCCCGCCCCTCCCCCACGGCAGAGCACGAGACCCGCGGCGGCCCCGAGCGCGATCGCCGCGAGTGTTGCCCAGCCCGCGCCGACGAGTAGCACGACGAGGGCTGCAGCCACGGCAATCGCCGCGCGACCCAGGTCGGGAGTCAGCGTGCGCGCCATGCCCCACACCGCCTGCGCCACGACCGCCACGGCAACAACCTTGAGCCCCGCGATGAGCCCCTCGGCGAGCGGGCCCTCGAGCAACGGTGCCCCGAGGGCGACGAGCACGAGCAGCACCGCGCTCGGCAGGGTGAACGCGACGAACGCGGCCAGGCCGCCGAGCAGGCCCGCACGATGAAGCCCAAGGACGAACCCCACTTGGCTCGACGCCGGGCCCGGCACGAACTGCGCCAGGGCGACGAGCTCGCCGTACGCCTGCTCGGTGATCCACCGGCGGCGCACCACGAGCTGCTCGCGGAAGTAGCCGAGGTGCGCCACGGGTCCACCGAACGACGTGAGGCCGAGCAGCGTGAACGCGCGCAGCACCTCGAGCGGCGTGCCCGGCGGCCGCGCGGGCTCGACGGCGTCGCCGGGCTCGG
>JAYUKK010000311.1:0-7059 GCA_043764515.1 Microbacterium sp. | reverse complement strand
CCGCCCGATGGACGTACCCGCCGTCAAGCAGGTTTTCGAGCGGTTGCAGTTTCGCTCCCTCACTGAGCGCGTCTTGAAAATCGCTGAAGCCGAGGGCGCCGACATGGGGGACGACGGTAACGCCGCACCCCGCACAGACCTTCCGATGGTGCGCACTCTCGTGGACGAAGAGCTCGCGACCTGGCTGGCCTCGACCGCGGGTTCCGAGGTCGCCGTGATTCTGGATGCTCCTCACGGCCAGCTCGCCGCCTTTGGTCTTGCCACCGCAACCGAGACGGTTCAGGTCAACTGGGCTGCGCACCGGCCCGACTACGCCGCGCTGGAGGCGTGGCTGTCGAGCGATGCGCCGAAGTTGCTCGCCGACACGAAGACCGCTACGAGTGTGCTCGCGCGGCTCGACATCGCCCTCGCCGGTGTGGTGTGGGATTCACGCTTGGCCGCGTGGCTCGAACGCCCGGGTGCGAAGTCGTACGACCTCGGCGATCTCGTTCACGACGTGTTGGGCGAGGCGATGCCTCAGGCGGATCCGAACCAGCTGGTGCCCGACACAGAAGGAATCAGCCCCGCGACGGTGGCGTGGTTCTTGCATCGGCTCGTCGCTGAGCAACGCGAGTCATTGCCCGAAACGAGCGAGCGAGTGCTCGCCGAGATCGACCTTCCGAGTGCTCCTGTGCTCGCGCTGATGCAACGCACGGGCATCACGGTTGATCGGGCGGCGCTCGATGCCCTCAATGGTGAGTTGGGGGAGACGACGGGTCAGCTAGCGCAGCAGGCCTATGCCGAGATCGGTCGCGAGGTCAATCTCGGTTCACCGAAACAGCTGCAAGACGTGCTCTTTGACGAGCTCGGTATGCCCAAGACTCGCGCCACGAAGACGGGGTACTCGACAGACGCAGCAGCGTTGGCCGATCTACAAGAGGCGCATCCGCACCCATTCCTCGGCCTTTTGTTGCAGCACCGTGACGCGACGAAGCTGCGGCAGATCGTTGAAACGTTGTCGTCCGCGATTGCGAGCGATGGGCGCATTCACACGACCTATGACCAGACGGGAACCACGACGGGTCGCATCTCGTCGACTGACCCCAATCTCCAGAACATTCCCGTGCGTACCGAGGTCGGTCAGCGCATCCGTGGTGCCTTCCGCGCGGGGGAGGGCTTCGAGGGCCTTCTGACTGCCGACTACTCGCAGATCGAGATGCGCATCATGGCGCACCTCTCGGGCGACGAGGGCCTTATTGAGGCGTTCCGATCGGGAGAAGATCTGCATCGTTTCGTGGGCGCGCGCATCTTTGGGGTCGAACCGGCCGACGTCACGAGTGAAATGCGTACCAAGGTCAAGGCCATGAGCTACGGCCTCGCTTATGGGCTCAGCGCCTTCGGCCTGAGCAAGCAATTGCGCATCGAGTCGTCCGAGGCGAAGCAGCTCATGACCGACTACTTCGCGCGATTCGGCGCCGTGCGCGACTACTTGCGCAGCGTTGTCGCGCAGGCGAAAGAAGACGGCTACACCGAGACGATCTTCGGCCGCCGTCGGCCGTTCCCCGACCTCAAGAGCCCCAATCGTGTGTTGCGCGAGAACGCTGAGCGACAGGCCCTCAACGCACCGATCCAGGGTTCTGCGGCCGACATCATGAAGATCGCGATGAACGGCGTCGCGGCCGACATGGCGCGCGAGTCGTTGAACTCGCGCATGCTGTTGCAGGTTCACGATGAGCTCGTGTTTGACGTCGCGGCAGGGGAGCGGGAGGCACTGGAAGCCATCGTTCGCGAGCGTATGGGCTCGGCGGCCGAGCTCGCGGTCCCTCTCGAGGTGCAGGTCGGCGTGGGCCGAGACTGGAACGAGGCTGCGCACTAGGCTCGACGGCATGTCAGACAGCCCAGCCGACCGCACGCCCACACCCGTTGACGCGATCGCCGAGCAGTGGGTCGCCACGCTCGTCGACCTGAGCCCTGATGTCGCGACCTACATTGGGGCAGATGGCCGTCTCGATGAGTACCAAGACTTTTCTCGGGCCGGTCGCGCTCGCTACGAAGAGGCGGCCCGCGCTGCCCTCGCGCAGTTGGCGGCGGCGACGCCGATCGACTCGACCGACCGGGTGACGGTCACCGACCTGTCGGCCGAGCTCACTCTCGACCTCGAGCTCTCGGCGGCTGGCTGGGACCAGCGCGACCTTAACGTCCTCGCTTCGCCCGCCCAAGGCATCCGCGAGATCTTCGACCTCATGCCGACGGCCACCGAGCACGACTGGAACATTATCGCGCGCAAGCTCGCCAACGTGGCGGGGGCGCTCGAGGGTTACACCGAGACGCTGCGCGAAGGAATCGCCGCCGGCAACACCCCTGCACGGCGCCAGGTTGTCGAGGTGCTGGATCAGGCAAAGCGGAATGCTGCCGCCGACGGTTTCTTCCCGAGCTTCGCGGCCGAGGCGGCGATCGAGGGCGGAGAGGTGCCCGTGGCTCTGCGCGCCGACCTTGACCGCGCCGCGACAGCCGCCGCCGAGGCGTACGGGTCCTTCGCCGGCTTCCTCGAGACCGAGCTGGCCCCGGCCGCCCGCGATCAGGACGCGGTGGGTCGCGAGCTGTACGGCCTCATGTCACGACGCTTTCTCGGTGCGACAATCGACCTCGACGAGACGTACGAGTGGGGCATTGAAGAACTCGCCCGCATGACCGCCGAGCAGACGCGCGTGGCGGGCGAGATTCTGCCGGGCGCAACCGTGGCGGAAGCGATTGCCCATCTCGAGAAAGACCCGTCGCGCAAGCTGCACGGCCGCGACGCCCTCAAGGCCTGGATGCAGAATCTCAGCGACACGGCGATCGCAGAGCTCTCGCGCACCCACTTCGATATTCCTGAGCCGGTGAAAGCGCTCGAGTGCATGATCGCCCCGACGCCGGGTGGCGCGATCTACTACACCGGCCCCACCGATGACTTTTCTCGTCCGGGCCGCATGTGGTGGAGCATCCCCGAGGGCGTCGACGAATTCGACACGTGGCGTGAGACGACGACGGTCTACCACGAAGGTGTTCCCGGTCACCATCTCCAGATCGGTCAAGCCGTCTACAACCGCGCGCAACTCAACTCGTGGCGCCGCCTGCTCGCCGGAACGAGCGGACACGCTGAAGGCTGGGCGCTGTACGCCGAGCGGCTCATGGAAGAACTGGGCTACCTCGACGACCCGGCTGACCGTCTCGGCATGCTCGATGGTCAGCGCATGCGCGCGGCTCGCGTCGTGCTCGACATCGGCGTGCACCTGGGCAAAATCCACCCCGAGACCGGCGCTGTCTGGACAAGCGACGACGCCTTCGCGTTTATGCGCAAGAACGTCAACATGAACGACGGCTTCGTGACGTTTGAGGTCAACCGCTACCTCGGATGGCCCGGCCAAGCCCCCTCGTACAAGGTCGGCCAGCGCATCTGGGAGCAGATCCGCGACGCCTACAAGGCGAAAGAAGGCGCGGCTTTCTCCAACAAGGTGTTCCACAAGAATTCTCTCGACCTCGGCGGCGTTGGCCTCGACACGCTCAAGTCAGCGCTTCTGGGCTGACCCCGTGCCCTCTGCGTGGGAGTCAGCGCTCGGACCGCAGGTCGAGATGCTGCATCCGAACATCCGTGCCTACGTTCGTGCTGTTGCGCCGGGTTGGGTAGGCCGGGGAGAGGGCGTGTTCACCGACGCCGGTTGCCGTTCGCCGATCATGCGGCCCGTATTGGGCATTCTGGCCCGGTGGGGCATTGCCTTTCCCGAACGCGGACGCCACGTGCCATTTTCGATTGAGAATCGAGGGGATGCTCGCGGCGGGGTCCTTGCTCGTCGCACCCTGCTCTTCTCCGCGCAACAGCGTGTGATGGTCGATCGTGTCTACGAGCACCGGGGGCGAGTTGTCGATGCGCTCGGATCCGGTGGCTGGCTGGAAGCCGCCCTCAGGGTCAGCGAGCGTGACGGAGCCCTGGTCGCGCGTTCCGGGCCCGTGCGCGTGCGCCTTGCCGGGCGGTGGTGGCGCATCCCTCGAGCGGTGCGTCCGACAGTAGAACTCGTCGAGCGGTGGGATGACAAGGCGCACAGCCAACACGTCGACGTGCGGGTGAGCATGCCGGCGCTGGGAGAGATCTACGGGTACCGCGGCTGGTTCACCTACGCGGTGGTCGCCGATGGCAATGTGGCCGAGTCGCGTGCCGCGAAGCGCTCACCAGATGGTGCAAGGCTGACCGAGTGAGTACGAACATCGTCGCCCCCACGGGGCGAGTCGTCGTTGCGGGGGCGTCCGGGTTCGTCGGCCAGGCCCTTGTTGCTTCCTACCGCGCGGCGGGGCGCGAGGTCTCCCTGATCGGTCGGCGCGAGGCCACAACGTGGAATGACCCAGCCGCGATCGCGGCACTCGTCGACGGGGCCGCAACGGTCGTAAATCTTGCGGGCCGCAGTGTGAACTGCCGGTACAGCCCGGCGAATCGCGCCGAGATCGTGAGGTCTCGCGTCGCGACGACGACGGCGCTCGGGGCCGCAATCGCTACGGCCCAACAGCCGCCGTCGCTCTGGATCAATGCATCAACGGCCACCATTTATCGTCACGCCATGGATCGCCCTCAAACCGAGGCGGCCGGCGAGCTCGGTACCGGCTTCTCGGTGTCCGTCGCCCGGGCGTGGGAAGACGCTCTCGCCGCGGCCGAGACCCCCGCAACGCGCCGTGTTGCGCTGCGGATGGCGATCGTTCTGGGAGACGGAAGTGCGTTAACTCCCCTTGTCGCCCTGACCCGATGGGGGCTGGGCGGTCCACAGTGTGACGGTCCATGGCCGGTCAGCTCCGCGCGCCGTGCGGCAGGCACCGCGCACGACCCCGGCAGCCGCGGCGGATCACAGCGATTCAGCTGGGTACACCTCGACGACGTTGTGCGCGTGCACCATTGGCTCGAGACGCAGCCAACTATTGACGGCCCCATCAACGTCACGAGTCCGAACCCCGAGACCAATCGCGAGCTGATGGCTCAGGTGCGTCGACTATTGCGGGTGCCCATAGGAATTCCGATGCCGAGATGGATGCTCGAGCTGGGCACCTGGGTCATTCGCTCCGAGACCGAGTTGGTTCTCAAGAGCCGCTGGGTTCTGCCCGAGCGGCTCCAGCACGCGGGCTTCCGATTCGAGCATGACCGGTTGGATGCAGCGCTCGCGAGCATTCTTGCTCCCACCCGTGCCGTGCACGAGCCCGGGGGTTTGCCGCCTGCCTCGACGGCAGGATAAGCTGGAGAGTCGTCGATTTGACGGCAATCCTGTCCGCATGCCCGGGCGGCACCACGAGAAGTGCGTCGCTCAGGCCTGATTCCTGTCCGCATCGGAGCACCCACTACATGACCCCCGCAACGACCCAGGCCCCCAAGCAGATCGCCATCAACGACATTGGCTCTGCTGAAGACTTTTTGGCCGCGGTCGAACTGACCCTCAAGTTCTTCAACGACGGCGACCTCATCGAAGGAACCGTTGTCAAGATCGACCGCGACGAGGTCCTCCTCGACGTTGGCTACAAGACCGAGGGTGTCATCCCCTCGCGCGAGCTCTCGATCAAGCACGACGTTGACCCGTCTGAGGTCGTTTCCGTCGGCGACACTGTCGAAGCCCTTGTCCTCCAGAAGGAAGACAAAGAGGGTCGTCTGATCCTCTCCAAGAAGCGTGCCCAGTACGAGCGTGCATGGGGCGATGTCGAGAAGATCAAGGACGCCGACGGCGTCGTCACCGGTACCGTCATCGAGGTCGTCAAGGGCGGCCTCATCGTTGACATCGGCCTGCGTGGCTTCCTCCCCGCCTCGCTCATCGAGCTTCGTCGGGTTCGCGACCTCACGCCGTACCTTGGCCAGGACATCGAGGCCAAGATCCTTGAGCTTGACAAGAACCGCAACAATGTCGTGCTTTCGCGCCGCGCGCTGCTCGAGCAGACCCAGTCGGAGAGCCGCTCGACCTTCCTCAATAACCTCGCCAAGGGCCAGGTTCGCAAGGGTGTCGTGTCGTCGATCGTGAACTTCGGCGCGTTTGTCGACCTCGGCGGAGTCGACGGTCTCGTGCACGTCTCCGAGCTCAGCTGGAAGCACATTGAGCACGCGAGCGAGGTTGTCGAGGTGGGCCAGGAGGTCACCGTCGAGATCCTCGAGGTTGACCTCGAGCGCGAGCGCGTGTCGCTGTCGCTCAAGGCGACGCAGGAAGACCCGTGGCAGGTCTTCGCCCGCACGCACGCGATCGGTCAGGTTGCCCCGGGTAAGGTCACGAAGCTCGTTCCCTTCGGCGCTTTTGTTCGCGTTGCCGACGGCATCGAAGGCCTCGTGCACATCTCCGAGCTCTCGGCCAAGCACGTTGAACTCGCCGAGCAGATCGTTTCGGTTGGCGACGATGTCTTCGTCAAGGTCATCGACATCGACCTCGAGCGTCGCCGTATCTCGCTGAGCCTCAAGCAGGCCAACGAGGGTGTTGACCCCGAGGGTGTCGAGTTCGACCCCGCCGTGTACGGCATGCCGACTGAGTACGACGAGGCCGGCAACTACAAGTACCCGGATGGCTTCGACCCCGAGTCGGGCGAGTGGAAAGACGGCTTCGACGAGCAGCGTGGCAAGTGGGAGCAGGACTACGCCGCTGCCCAGGCTCGCTGGGAGTTGCACAAGAAGCAGGTCGCCACGGCTCTCGTCGAGGAGGAGACTCTTGAGCTTCCTGCCGCGGGCGGCTCGAGCTTCTCGAGCGAGTCGAGCGCCGGCGGTACCCTCGCCGACGACGAGTCGCTCGCGGCTCTGCGCGAGCAGCTCTCGAGCAACAGCTGATCGATGTGAACGCGCTGTAGCCGACAGGCTCAGGCAGCGCCACGAACGGGCCGCCCCTCAGGGGGCGGCCCGTTCGTCGTTGTCGATGTCTGTGTCATCGGCCGTGCGTCGACCATGACGCCGCGACACGCCGGAGGCGGCTGATGATGGGTCCTGGCCAGTTAGGCCGGGGCGACCGACTGCCGACGTTTGCGCAACCGCCGGAACATCGAGATCAGCGCGACGATGAGCGCGATGAGTGCGACGATCACGAGAATGGGGACAAGGAT